>DASZOW010000254.1:0-5804 GCA_035550615.1 Puia sp. | reverse complement strand
ATCCCCGTGCGGTGGGGTTTATCGGGGTTAGCTGGGTCGGGGACCGCAGCGATCCCGGCGACACGAGCTTTTTGAAAAAGGTGCGGGTGGCTGCGATCCAGTGTACGAGCTGTCTGCAAGGGACACATGTCAAGCCGTATCAGGCAAATATTGCGATGAGGCGATATCCACTGGTGCGGAGTTTGTATTATATATTGAAGGAGAATTTTAGTGGTATCGGGAATAACTTTGTGAATTTTCTGCAATATGAACGCGGGCAGTTGATCTTCAGCAAGGCCTATCTGTGGCCTGCGGGGATGCATTTTGAGATCAGGGATGTGCAGATCAGTCAATAGTGTCAATAATGTCATAAATTTATACACACTTCTAAATAAGACTACGTAATGAACAAGATGCGATTCAGCTTACTGGTGGCGGGCTTTGCAACTCTTTGCAACGTGGCTCAGGCGCAATCGGTGGATCAGGGTAAACAGTTCCTGTATTATCACCGGTATAAGAGTGCTAACGATGTTTTTGACAAGATACTGGCTTCTAATCCGAACAATATAGAAGCTATTTACTGGAAGGGGCAGACGTTACTCGATCTGAAGGATTCGACGGCTGCTCAGGATCTGTATTCGAAGGCGCTGCAGACGAATGGGAACGCCCCCCTGCTGCTTGTCGGCATGGGTGGGGTGGAGCTGCGTTTCGGCAAGACGGCGGATGCAAGACAACGTTTCGAGACTGCCATCAGCCTGACCAAAGGCAAGGACGTGCCTATTTTCAATGCGATTGCCGACAATAATATCGATGCTCCGGCCGGGGATGCGCAATATGCGATCCAAAAGCTGACACAGGCTACACAGGTCAGGCATTTCAACGACGCGCAGACCTATGTGCTGATGGGGGATGCATATCGCAAACTGATCGACGGCGGGAATGCGGTCCAGAGTTATCAGAAGGCACTGACGATGGATCCCAAGGATGCGGAAGCGAAGTACAAGATCGGGAAGATCTACGAGACGCAGAACAACCCGGAATTCTATCTGCCGGCTTTCGAGGATGCCATCCAGCTGGACCCGAACTATGCCCCGGCCTATTATGAGCTGTATGTCCACTATTTCGAGCATGGGGATGTCGATAAGACGACGCAATACCTGGACAAATACATCGCGGTTTCCGATCCGAGCGACGAGATCGACTACGACCGGATCAGTATCGAATTCATCGCCAAGAAATATGACGACGCCATTGCGCAGTCGAAGCAACAGCTGGCGAAGCTGGGCGATAAGGCCAATCCGAAGTATTATCTGCTGATGGCGTATTGTTATGACGCCAAGGGGGACAGTGCAAGCGCTAAAGAAAACCTGACGACGTATTTCAGCAAACAAAAGCCGGACCTGCTGACCTCGAACGATTACCTGTTCCAGGGTAAGATCGAAAGCAAATTCCCCGCGGACAGTGCGCTTTCCATTGCCAGCTATACAAAGGCGATCGAGATGGACACGGTGCCGGCCAATAAGATAAAGATCGTCAACCAGGCCGCGGCGGATGCACGTAAGGCGGGCAATAAGAGCGCATACGCATACTGGCTGGGTGTCGGGTATCCCTTTATTAAGGCGCCTAATGAGAACGACCTGTATAACTGGGGATATGCCAATTATTCCGCCGGTAATTATAAGACGGCCGACAGCATCTTCTGCGGCATCTATGAGTCGAAGTATCCGAATGAGTTCTTTGGCTATTACTGGTGTATGAAGACCAAGGTAGCCCAGGACGATAGTGTGGGTTCGCAGGGCCTCGCGGTGGAGGCTTATCAAAAGCTGGCGCAGATCTGTACGACGCTGGATTCGACGGCGCATGCGGCGGGAAGCGCCGATTCGACGAAATATAAGAAATATATCATCGATTCTTATTCGCAGCTGGCGGGCTATTACAACAACATCAAGCAGGACCGGGAGACGGCGTTGGTCTATCTGCATAAGATCCTGGACATCGACCCGAACAATGCGGATGTGCACAGGTTCATCGACATCCTGGAGAAGGCGGCCCAGCGGCAGAAGGCTCGTGCGGAGGCGGCGGCCAAGAAGAGCAATGCCGCTAAAAAATAGCGATATTTATTTGATACAGAGCGGTCCGGGACAAGCCCGGACCGTTTATATTTTAACCAAAGCCTTGGAAATTCCGCCCACTGGCTTATTTTTGCCATCTGTTAATGTATTAGTATGGACATCATCCTTCTACAGGCCAATACCCTTGTAACCGAGTCAACCCAGAATAATTCCTTCAGTTATTTTCCGATCGGTGTCCAATTCGTATTCGCTCTCGCTTTTGTGGGTCTTGTTTTGGGGGTCACGCATATCCTGGGCCCCAGGCGGAAAACGGCCGAAAAACTCCAAAACTTTGAAAGTGGTATCGAGGGGGTGGGAAATGCCCGTCATCCGATGGCCATTAAATACTTCCTGGTAGCCATCTTATTCGTGCTGTTCGACGTGGAGGTGATCTTTTTCTACCCTTATGCGGTGAATTTCCGGGGATTGGGGTGGAATGGGTTCGTGGAGGTATTGCTGTTCGTTGGCTTTTTTCTTGCAGGCTTTATCTATATCATCAAGAAAGGTGCGTTGCACTGGGAAGAGTAGCTGCATTTAAATCATTATACTATGGCACGTCCGGTTAGGTTCAATATTCACCCCATTAAGGCCGATGTTAAGGATAATATCAGTATGGCCAATATGCCCGAGGGGTATAGCGGGGAGGGTTTCTTTACGACGAATCTGAGCAGTGTGGTGGGGTTGGCGAGGAAGAATTCTATCTGGCCGATGCCCTTTGCGACGAGTTGTTGCGGGATCGAGTTTATGGCGACGATGGCGAGCCATTATGATCTGGCGCGGTTTGGCGCCGAGCGGCTCGGGTTCAGTCCGCGGCAGTGCGATCTGCTGATGGTGATCGGGACGATCGCGAAGAAGATGGGTCCGGTCGTCAAGCAGGTCTATCTGCAGATGGCGGAGCCCCGGTGGGTGATGGCGGTAGGCGCCTGCGCCAGCAGTGGCGGTATATTCGACACTTATTCTGTTTTGCAGGGTATCGACCAGGTGGTTCCCGTGGATGTTTATGTTCCGGGATGTCCGCCGCGGCCGGAGGCGATCCTGGATGGGTTTATGCGGATACAGGACTTGGTGGGGCAGGAGAGTATACGCCGGCGGCATAATGAGCAGTACAAGGAGTTGTTGCAGAGCTATGGGATCCAATGATGAAAAAATGAGGCCGCCCCGCCGCAGGCGGGGCGGCTTAGTATATGGTTTTTTGATGGCTTTTAGATGGCTTTAATATGGCATTAACGAACGAAACAATCAAGGAGCGGCTGATCGCTAAATTCGGGGACGAGGTTTCCCATTTTGAGGAGCCTTATGGCTTCTTGACCTTTGCGGCGCCGAAGGAATTGAATTTAAAAGTGCTCCAATACCTGTTTGACGACGAGGAATTGCGCTTCCAGTTCCTGACGGATCTTACGGCGGTGCATTATCCGGATCAGGCGGGGCGGGAGCTGGCGGTCGTCTACCATCTCCACAATCTGACCGATAATATCCGGCTCCGTTTCAAGGTCTATACCTCCATAGCGCAACCCGATGTCTTTACGGCCACGCAGCTGTATTCCTCCGCCAACTGGATGGAGCGGGAGACCTACGATTTTTTCGGGATCAATTTTGTCGGTCATCCGAATCTGAAGCGGATCCTGAATGTCGATGAGATGGATTATTTCCCATTGCGGAAGGAGTATCCGCTAGAGGAGCAGACGAGGGTGGATAAAGATGATGCGATGTTCGGTCGCGGTGCGTTGCCGGCGGCTGCGAACCGGGGGACGATAGAGACGCCGAGGCATGACAGGGAGGCGAGGGTTCCGGCCAGTGGCACGCCGGGAGTGGAGCAGGGGAAGCAGGATTGGCCTACGGACACGACTAAGGTGTAATTGGTTTAATGGGCCCTGCGGGCCCATCGAGGATATTTTAAATAAAATCAGATGAGCGCAGAGCAGCATATAAAATTGCCGGAAGGCAGCATTGAGAAAACGACGACCACGCTGAACCTGGGGCCTACGCACCCGGCGACGCATGGGGTTTTTCAGAATATCCTGGAGCTCGATGGGGAGCGGATCGTGTCGGCGGAGCAGACGGTCGGGTATATCCACCGCGCGTTCGAGAAACTGGCGGAGCGGCGGCCGTTGTACCAGATCACTACTTTAACGGACCGGTTGAATTATTGTTCATCGCCGATCAATAATATGGGCTGGCATCTGACCGTCGAGAGGCTGCTCGGGGTGAAGACGCCGAAACGGGTCGATTATCTGCGCGTCATCATCATGGAGCTGGCGCGGATCTCGGACCACCTGATCTGCAATTCGGTGGTCGGGGTGGATTCGGGCGCCTTCACGGGGTTCCTGTATGTGATGCAATACCGCGAGCTGATCTATGAGATCTATGAGGAGATCTGCGGGTCGCGGCTTACGACGAATATGGGCCGGATCGGCGGGTTCGAGCGCAATTTTACCAATGCGGCATTCGAGAAGATAGAGAAGTTCCTGGCGGAGTATCCGGCGGTGCTGAAGGAGTTCGAAAATTTGTTCAACCGGAACCGCATCTTTATGGAGCGGACCATCGGCGCGGGGCCGATCAGTGCCGAGCGCGCCCTGAACTATGGTTTCACCGGCCCCAATCTGCGGGCGGCCGGCGTCGATTATGACGTTCGTGTTCACACGCCGTATTCGAGCTATGAGGATTTCGATTTCGAGATCCCGGTGGGCAGTACGGGGGACTGTTATGACCGGTTCCTGGTGCGCAATGGGGAGATGTGGCAGTCGCTGCGGATCGTCGAGCAGGCGTATAGGAAGGTGCAGGATATGAAGGGAAGCGAGGCGGAGATCTTTCATGCAGACGCGCCGGCGTATTATCTGCCGGAGAAGAAGGATGTATATACGAAGATGGAGGCGTTGATCTGGCATTTCAAGATCGTGATGGGTGAGACGGAGATCCCGCCGGGTGAGGTATATCAATCGGTGGAAGGTGGAAATGGGGAGGTCGGGTACTACCTGATCTCGGATGGGGGCCGGTCGCCCTACAGGCTACATTTCCGGCGGCCTTGTTTTATTTATTACCAGGCTTATTCGGAGCTGACGAAGGGGGCGATGTTGAGTGATGCGATCATCGTGATGAGCTCGCTGAACCTGATCGCCGGGGAAATGGATGCATAGGATGAACCATTGCGCGCGAGCGGCGCGTGAAAATATAGAAGATATGGTGAAATTTTCAGACGAGAAATTAAAGAAGGTCGATGAGATCATCGCGCGGTATCCGGAGGGGAAGCAGAAGAGTGCGTTGCTGCCGATACTCCATCTCGCGCAAGACGAGTTCGGGGGATGGTTGAGTGTCGACGCCATGGATTATGTGGCGGGGCTGCTGAAGCTGGAGCCGATAGAGGTGTATGAGGTGGCGACGTTCTATTCCATGTACAATCTGAAGCCGGTGGGCCGGTATGTTTTCGAGGTCTGTCAGACGGGGCCTTGTATGGTGAGCGGCAGTGACAATATCATCGGCTATATCAAGAAGAAATTGGGCATCGGCGTCGGCGAGACGACGGCGGACGGGTTGTTTACGCTCAAGACGGTGGAATGCCTGGGCGCCTGCGGGTATGCGCCGATGATGCAGCTGGGGAAATTTTTCAGGGAGCATCTGACGCCGGAGAAGGTGGATCAGATCATCGAGGAATGCCGGCAGACGGCGGCGGTCAACAACTAGGCCGTGAAAAGGAGAAATTTCAGAATAGTGACGTTT
>DASZOW010000253.1:0-12760 GCA_035550615.1 Puia sp. | reverse complement strand
CAGAGCCCCTCCAGGTTGCCGTCGGACGTGATCCGCGCCCGCAGCTGAGACTCATAGAACGGCATGCGAATCACCACGGAGTCGCCTTCATAGGTAATATCGTCGACCAGCAGGCGTTCACCGGCATTGCGGATATACATCACCTGTTTGCCTCCCTTTTCCGTGACCTCGAAATTGAAGACGATCTGCTGCCCATCCTTTCTTTCAAGGTATGCGCGCCACCAGCCGCTGCGAAAAGCGGGGGCGGGCTCCGACAAGCCCCGAACCGGCTCGGATGAACCCCGAACTGCGAAGGTCCGCGCGGACGGGCCCCCTACTGGCTCCAATAAGCCCCGAACTGCCGGGCCTGGCGCGGACAGCAAGGTAGATGCAGTAAAAAGTGTGCAGGATAATAAGGTCAGGAGTCTAAACATGGGAAAACCAAATTTGATCGCGCAAATTTACGAATTCCCGGGGAGCAGCTATTTGAGATTTTCCAGCATCTCGGCGGTCATCCGGCTAAGATCAAATTCGGGTTTCCAGCCCCAGTCCGCGCGGGCAACGGAATCATCGATGCTTTGCGGCCAGCTGTCGGCTATATTCTGCCGGTAATCGGGCTTGTATTGGATGGTAAAGTCAGGGACATGTTTTTTAATCTCTGCGGCAATCTCTTTTGGCGAAAAACTAAGCGCCGACACATTGTATGACGTGCGGACAGTCAGCTTGTCGGCCGGGGCCTCCATCAGCTCGATGGTAGCGCGGATGGCGTCCGGCATATACATCATCGGCAGATACGTATTCTCTCCCAGGAAACAATCGTACTTGCCCTCCTCCAGGGCTTCATGAAAGATCTCCACCGCATAGTCCGTCGTCCCCCCGCCCGGAGCCGATTTATAGCTGATAAGCCCGGGATAACGGATACTGCGGATATCGACGCCATACCGTTCAAAGAAATAATTGCACCAGAACTCGCCGGCATATTTGCTGATGCCATAGACCGTGCTGGGCTCGATGATCGTACGCTGCGGACAGTCCATCCGCGGAGACGTCGGCCCGAATACCGCAATGCTGCTGGGCCAGTAGACCTTATGCAGCTTCTCTTCCCTGGCGATGTCGAGGACGTTGAGCAATCCCTGCATGTTGAGATGCCAGGCCAGGTTAGGGTTCTTTTCTCCGGTGGCAGAGAGGATCGCCGCCAGAAGATAGATCTGCGTCACGTTCTGCCGGATCACCTGCACATGCAGCATCTCCTTGTTCATCACGTCGAGGGAGACGTAGGGCCCCGTGCCTTTGAGCAGCTCGTTTTCCTCGCGCAGATCCGAGGCGACTACGTTAGCGTTCCCATAGATGCGTCGCAAGGCAAGCGTCAGTTCCACGCCGATCTGTCCGCTGGCGCCGATAACGAGTACTTTTTCTTTTGCCATGTATGTGGGTTTTGGGGTGCAAACCTAGCACAAATATCCAACTTTAGACCTGGCCAGGTTCACCGAATCCTTTGAACAGACCTTATGGTCTTGAGGTAAACATAATGGAAAAAACGTAGTTTAGCGGCATGCAATTCTTACACGAGCTGTTTAAGCATCAATCGTATGACAAAGCCAATTTTTTTCTGATCGCCGGCCCTTGTGTCGTGGAAAGCGAGGAACTGGTCATGGAGGTCGCCGACAAGGTTTCGGGCATCTGCCGCAATCTGGGGATACCCTATATTTTTAAGGCGTCTTACCGGAAGGCAAACCGCACCAGCGCCGGCAGCTTCACCGGCATCGGCGATGACAACGGCCTTTCCCTGATAAAAAAGGTGGGCGATACGTATAAATTGCCGACGACCTCGGATATCCATGCACACGACGAGGCGGCGATGGCGGCAAAATATATAGACGTATTGCAGATCCCCGCCTTTCTTTGCCGGCAGACCGATCTGCTGATCGCAGCGGCCGAAACAGGTAAGGTCGTCAACGTCAAGAAAGGACAGTTCCTGAGCGGGCCTGCCATGAAGTTCGCCGTCGAAAAGATCAGAAGATCAGGTAATGAGAAGATAGTGCTCACCGAACGTGGGACGACCTTTGGCTACCAGGACCTGGTGGTCGATTATCGAAATATCCCGTGGATGCAGGAACACGGCACTCCCGTGGTCATGGATTGTACGCATAGTCTGCAACAGCCCAACCAAACCAGCGGAGTCACCGGCGGCAATCCACAGTTGATCTCTACGATCGCGAAAGCTGCTATTGCCACCGGCGCCAATGGGCTGTTCATAGAGACGCATCCCAATCCGGCCATTGCCAAAAGTGATGGCGCTAATATGCTGGCATTGGATCTTCTACAAGGGTTATTGGAGCAACTGGTAAGACTTCGTCGGGTTGTTTCCGAATTACAAGGTTAGGACTATCGATGGTTTTCCCGGAAGGAAATTAAAAACGGGTTATGCAAAGTTACCCCGGCTGGCGGGTTTCCACTACTCAAAAAGGGGATTCCGTTAACCGTAAAATTTTTTTAGCAATGCTTTAATTCCACGGCTCTCTCATGAACGCCGGATCTGCAAGCCACGGCCGGCCGCCCTAATTCGCCGTCAGCAATTTACTGGGTAAAAGTCCAAATTCCTTTTTGAATGCAATGGTAAAGTTACTCAGATTGGAATAGCCCAGCTCCATGGCTACCTCCTTGACAGAATGTGCTCCGCCCAGGAGCCTGTCACGCGCAGCCTGCATCCGCACCTTCTGAAAATATTCATACACCGGCACGCCGTATAGGAGCTTGAAATCCTTTTTCAGCTTGGATTCGCTGATGGACACCATCCGTGCAAGCTGGCTGATCGTCGGCGCCGGTTCGAAGATATCCTTTGTCAGAACTGCTTCCACGTGCATCACCCGGTCGATATCCGCTTTCGACATCGGGATATTGTAGAATGCATTCTTGCGGCGTTCGTAGATACGGATAAAAAAACGTTCTATCATCAGCATGATCCGGTTCTGAATGATGGCGAGCCGCATGGGGTTGGCAGCATCGACCTCCACGATCTCCTGAATCAGCCGGCGGTATTCGCTGTCCAGCGGTTCGCGGTGGATGTTTTCGACCTGTAAGGAAAGATACGTGGACAGCACGTCATCGGTCGGCTGAAGCCCGAGATAATCCGCAAGCCAGTCCGCATTGAACAGCACGTCGATACCCTTGTAGATCGTGCCTTTGGCGCCTAAATAAGCCCAATCCTGCATGCTGTTGGTGAGATAGGCGATAGAGCGGGTAGTATTGGATTCTTTGAGCCGCTCGTCGCCGATGCGGATCTCCAATGTATCCGGGATCGTAAGCTCATGAAACCGCAGCGTATAATATTGCTCTTTGATCTTCCGTCGGCATACGAGCCAGTCGTCGGTAAATCTCGCATTGATAATGTTGACATGTATGCCGTTAGGCAACCTCACAAAGGTGAGACTGCCAGAGGCGACCTGCTCGGGGAAGATGAGCTCATTATTGATCACCGGCACGTTCAGCCGCTGCGCCAGGTCGTTTATCAATTGCTCATAGTCGGTATAGGCATAATCGAATTGGAACAAATAAAAGGCTTTCCGTATTCTGTTAAGATACGAAAAATTGCCTCCCGCCGACAGCGTCCCTGGTGCGAAAAAGCAAAAATACCCACCGCCCGCTGCAATATTCGATTGGAACCGGCCTCCGGCCGATTCGGGGTAATCCCGCGCTTTACAGGTATTTAAGCGGGTTGCGGCGTGCAGAAAGGATGTAGCGCTTGATATTCATCCAAAATGCCAGGACAAAATAGATGATCAGCGGTGAACCCATCGTGAGAAAAGAGATGTAGATGAACCAGGTCCGGATACGGGAAGTGGCGATACCCATTTTCTCACCGATCGCCGTACACACTCCAAAAACCTGCCACTCGATGAAGTGCTTAAACTTGTTCATAGGGCTAATTTAGTGATGATTTTTCGCAAAAAATAGTTGTAAGGGGGATTTTTAGGTAATTTTGCGGGCGTATAAATAATGGCGCGGAATGCGTCTTGTTCATATTTTAGTCGACATATAAAACAATTTTATCATGGTCTTTGATCTGGATCTAATCAAGAAGCTATACGCCGGCTTGCCTGCCAAGGTAGACGCCGCGCGTAGCTTAGTAGGAAAACCACTGACTTTAGCCGAAAAAATCCTGTATGCCCATCTTTTTGAGAAACCGACCCGGGCTTATGAGCGTGGCAAGGACTATGTCGATTTTGCTCCGGACCGGGTAGCCATGCAGGATGCTACCGCCCAGATGGCCCTCCTCCAGTTCATGACCTGCGGCCGCGATAAAGTTGCAGTTCCCAGCACCGTACATTGCGATCACCTGATCCAGGCCAAAACGGGCGCTGCCGCCGACCTGGCCACCGCGCTGGATGTCAACAAAGAAGTATATGATTTTCTGGCTTCTATCTCGAATAAATATGGCATCGGTTTTTGGAAACCCGGCGCCGGTATCATCCACCAGGTGGTGTTGGAGAACTACGCCTTCCCCGGCGGAATGATGATCGGAACCGACTCCCATACGCCCAATGCCGGCGGTCTTGGAATGGTAGCGATCGGTGTAGGCGGCGCGGATGCCGTCGACGTCATGGCCGGCCTCGCATGGGAACTCAAGATGCCGAAGCTCATCGGCGTGAAACTCTCGGGTAAGATGAGCGGCTGGACCAGCGCCAAGGATATCATCCTCAAGGTTGCCGGTATCCTAACCGTCAAAGGCGGTACCGGAGCCATCGTTGAATATTTTGGCGAAGGCGCCGATAGCCTGAGCGCCACCGGCAAAGGCACCATCTGCAATATGGGTGCGGAGATCGGGGCGACATGTTCCATTTTTGCCTACGACGCCAAGATGGCCGAATATCTGAAAGCCACGGGCCGCACGGAAGTAGCTGCACTCGCAGACGGCGTACGCGACTATCTCCGCCCCGATAAGGAAGTATATGCCGATCCGAAAAAATATTATGACCAGGTGATCGAGATCAACCTGAGCGAACTCGAACCACACGTCAACGGCCCCTTTACACCGGATCTGGCCTGGCCCATCAGCAAATTCGCCGAAGCCGTCAAAGCCAATAACTGGCCGGAACGGCTGGAAGTCGCCCTCATCGGTAGCTGTACCAACTCTTCCTACGAGGATATCAGTCGCTCCGCTTCGCTTGCGCAGCAGGCCATCGATAAAAAACTCAAGACCAAAGCCGAATTCACCATCACTCCCGGCTCCGAGCAGGTACGCTATACCATCGAGAAGGATGGATTCCTCAAGACCTTCGACAAGATCGGCGGCGTAGTACTCGCAAATGCCTGCGGTCCCTGTATCGGTCAATGGGCGCGGCATATCGACGATCCGAACAGGAAGAACTCCATCATAACCTCCTTCAACCGGAATTTCGCCAAGCGGAATGACGGCCTCGCATCCACCCACGCATTTGTCGCCAGCCCCGAGATCGTCACCGCATTCGCCATCGCGGGCGACCTCACCTTCAACCCGCTCAAGGACAAATTGAAAAATGAAAAAGGCGAAGACGTCATGCTCGATGAGCCAACGGGGGTGGAATTACCGCCGAAAGGATTCTCGGTCGACGATCCCGGTTATCAGGCGCCGGCTAAAGACGGCAAGGGCGTACAGGTCGTGGTAAAATCCGATTCGCAGCGTCTGCAGTTGCTGGAACCCTTCGCTGCCTGGGAAGGCACGGATCTCAAAGGTCTGAAGCTCCTCATCAAGGCCAAAGGAAAATGTACGACCGATCATATCTCCATGGCGGGCCCCTGGCTCAAGTTCCGCGGACACCTGGACAATATCTCCAACAATATGCTGATCGGCGCCATTAATTTCTTCAATGAAAAAACCGATTCCGTAAAGAACGAGCTGACCGGCGAATATGGCCCCGTGCCCGCTACGGCCCGTGCCTATAAAGCCAAAGGTATCGGCTCCGTGGTCGTCGGGGATGAAAACTATGGCGAAGGTTCCAGCCGTGAGCATGCGGCCATGGAGCCCCGGCATCTTGGGGTACGCGCCATCGTGGTCCGCAGCTTTGCGCGGATCCATGAGACCAACCTGAAAAAACAAGGAATGCTGGCGCTGACCTTTTCCAACAAGGAAGACTACGATAAGGTGCAGGAAGATGACAGCGTCGATATCGTCGGGCTTACGAGCTTCGCGCCCGGCAAGTCGCTGACCATGGTGTTGAACCATAAGGACGGCAGCAAAGACCAGGTCACGCTGAACCACACGTATAATCAGCAACAGATCGGCTGGTTCAAGGCAGGTGGTGCGCTGAACGTGATCCGCGCCGAGTTCGCGAAGAAATAAGATTTTGAATCATCACTATAGGGATAGGCCCTTGAAGGCCTATTTTTTTTTTGGCGAACAACAAAAGGATCTAAATTTACAACATGGGAAACAATGAAATTGACATATCGAAGAAGTATTCTTATGTTGATTACGAGAAATGGGAAGACCGGTGGGAGCTGATCGACGGAACACCCTATGTCAAGAGTCCCGAGCCTGTGTATGGGCACCAGCGTATTGCTACGAGACTTAGCGGCGAATTTTATTTTCAGTTGAAGAATTCCCCGATATATACAGTTTGTCAACCGCTGAATTACAAGATCGCAGACGATACCGTTTTGCAGCCCGACATGTTGATCATCTGTGGTGATGTGGGTTATAATCAACTATATCTGAATTTCCCTCCATTACTGGTTGCAGAGGTCCTGTCCCCTTCTACTGCATTGAGGGACAGGAACACCAAATTCAAGATCTATCAGACGCAAGGAGTCCGCTATTATCTTATTCTGTCTCCCGACAACAAAGAAGTGGAGATATATGAATTGGAAAATTCCCGGTATGTGCTTAAGGCCAAAGGAAATGAGATCCAATACGAGTTCGATCTTCCCGGCTGTAATGCGACTATAGATTTCAGGCAGGTTTGGTAATCCTATTTTATGTCCACGAAAACGCGTCCCCGGAGGGAAGGTGAGTAACCGGAACTCCCGGGACTTTTTTTTGCAGCACCGGCACCAGCCATTCCAGTCCCGGTTCTTCGCTCACCGCATGCCCGAGTACCACCAGTGCGATCTTCCGGCCCTGAAAGCGGGCATCACGGATATATTCGCTCGTCTCCCATTCATTGAGCTCACCACAGACAAGCACATCGGGTTGGTATTTCTGGATCATGCCGATCTGTGACCGTCCCCCGGAGGCCCCCGGAGCCAATACGATGCGTTTACATGGTTGGGAAAGGTCCCCGATATATTTGAGCTGCCCGATGGACAGTCTTTTTTTGCATAGCTCTATCAGTCCGGCCAGCGGGAGCGCATTTGGAAGCCGCACCAGCGGCGGCGCCGTCGGATCATAATAAGCATCCCAGCCCAACGCCTGCATGACGCCCATCCGGATCCCATCGGGCTTATGAGCATGGATACCATCGTGAAACCGCCACACCACGATACCATGTTTGTCGAGAAGCTCGCGTTTGAATTTTAAAACCGGATCATCGCCGAGCCAGTCCGTCTCATCGGTATGATTATAGAAGGTCGGCTCATGAGCGATGATAAAGTTCGCGCCGAGCGCAATGGTCTTTTGGATGACCGCATCCGTGGCGAACATGGTCGTTACGATGCCCTTTACCTGCGCTCCCGGATCCCCTGCCTTGATGGTATCGACCGTATGCGGGAACGGCGCTCCCGGTATATCCGCCAGCAGCGCGTCGATGACCTGTTGGACCGTTAACGGCGCCTTTTGGATCGTGCCTCTCGCCTGTTGCATCATGCCCCTCGCCTCTTGGATCGTGCCTCTCGCCTCTTGCATCGTGTCTCTCGCCTCTTGCATCGTGCCCCTCGCCTTTTGGATCGAAAGCGGTGCCGGCCCTGCCAGTGCGCGCGGCAAACGGATGGATGCGGCGGCCAATGCCGCCAACGAGCTGGTTAAAAATCGACGCCGGTGTATCATCGGATATACTTATTTTTAATCCTAATATAACGCATCTTTCTTCATGACCCGCATCCCGGCGTTTTTTGTCATCCTGGCCTTGTCCTGCCCTGCCGTCAAAGCGCAATCTTCCCATGCCAGACATCTTGCCGTCATTGCCTATTATGCAGGCAGGAGTACGGCGGTCGATAGTTTCCCGATGGGCGAGCTGACGCATGTGATCTTCAGCTTCTCGCATCTCAACGGTAACCGTCTTTCGATCATGAATGCGCGCGATAGCGCCACCCTTCTTGCACTCGTTGCCCTGAAGCACGATCATCCACGGCTCAAGGTCATCGTATCGCTGGGCGGCTGGGGAGGATGCAAGACCTGTTCGGATGTCTTTTCGACGGATAGCGGACGGCATGATTTTGTACAAAGCGCCAAAGAGCTGTTGACAAACTTCGGCGCCGATGGCATCGATCTGGACTGGGAATATCCTGCACTGGCCAGCGTGCCCGGTTATGCTTATTATCCGGCCGACAGGGACAATTTTACGGCCGTGGTACGGCTGCTGCGCAAGACGTTGGGAAAGAAGGCAGAGATCAGCTTTGCCGCAGGCGGATTCACCGACTATCTGCGGACTTGCATCGATTGGAAACAAGTGGCGCCGCTTGTGAATCATATCAATCTGATGACCTATGACCTGGTCAACGGCTATGCCACCGGCACCGGGCACCATACCGCCCTCTACAGTACACCGCAACAGGTAGAATCCACGGACCACACCATCCGCTGGCTCGATTCCGCCGGAGTCCCGTTAAACAAACTGGCCATCGGCATGGCTTTCTATGCCCGCGTTTTCTCCGGCGTCGACAGCATCGACAATGGGCTTTACCGGCCGGGACATTTTTTTCGTGGCGTTTCGTATAAGGACCAGGCCACGGTCCTTAGCCCCGACAGCGGTTATGTCTATCATAGGGATAAGGTAGCGCAGGCGCCCTACATGTACAATGCGTCGCGCGGGCTTTTTGCCACCCTGGACGATAGCGCTTCTATCCGGATCAAGACAGAATATGCGATCAGGAAAGGGTTGGGCGGGGTGATGTTCTGGCAGATGACCGAGGACCGGTTTAGCGGCGGGCTGCTCGATGTAATCGCTAATACAAAAACTAAGATGGAGGGCGGCCGATGATCAGGTATATGGTATTCATTGTTATGCTGCCGGTCCTTTTTGCATCCTGTTCTCCGGCAAAAAAGCTAACCGCTCCATCCCTGACGATCTCCATGCCCGATTCTTTGCCCGCCTTACCGGAATCGGAGATCGACATTCCCATAAAATTAGCAGGACGGCCCCTGCTGGCGGCGGCTGATTCCATGTTCCCAAAGGAATTCACTTCACTGGGGTGGCCGGGTTATCTGCAGCCCTCCTGTGATTTCCGGTATAAGTACCGGTTCGTGCGGTCGGGGTTCAAGATCCGGTGTGTCGATAACCGCATCACCGTGGGAATGCAATGCAATTACCAGGTAGCGGGCGGACGCAGCATCTGTGCCGGCGGGAAGCCGGTGAGTCCGTGGATCTCCGGCTATTGTGGTTTTGACAGGGAACCGATGCGCGGGGTAGATCTTGCCTTCAATACCCAATTCATGATATCGCCGGATTACCGCCTGCACACCATTTCGGGTGTAGAGCAGGTAAAAGCGCTGGATCGTTGTACGATGTCGATCTTCTCCATGGACATAACGAACCTGATCATGGATAGCATCCGCAGCTCTATAAATGCCTTTTGCAGGATCGTGGACGCTTCTGCCACAGATCTGAATGTGGCGGGCTATCTGCAGAAGACGGCCAAAACATGGCAGAAAACGCCGATCGGCCCTTATGGCTGGCTGGCGATCAACCCCGTGGCCATGCGTGTCGGCACACTGAACTATGCCCGGGACACCTTCTCGCTGAGCCTGGGCATCGGTTGCAGACCGGAGCTTAGTTCCGACAAAAGCCCGGCGAAACAATTTACCCTGCCGCCGCTGAACAGTGGGCCGGACCGGCATGGGATCACGCTCTATCTGCCCGCGAATTACGAATATTCCTTTCTCAGCAAGCTGTTGAACGATTCGGTGGCGGGGAGATCGTTCGAATACAAAGGCCGGCAGGTGATCATCCAGGAAGTCACCATCAGGGGTATCGGTCACCATCAGCTCGAACTGCGGATCGATCTGGCCGGCAGCCATAAGGCCCGGCTGTTCCTGCGGGGCACCCCGGTGGTAGATACGGCAAAGCAGGCGTTGAGCGTCCCGGACATCACCTTTGGCATCCAAAGCGGGGATCTCATGGTAAAGATGGCGCGGGCCATCCTGCGCGGCAAGATCCGAAGGACCGTACAAGGCAATAGGTATCTCGATCTCGCGGCCTTGCTAAAGACAAATCTGGCGTCCATAAATGCGCAGCTGAATCGCGCCATTACCCCCTATCTTCATACTAATGGGGAAATCAAACAGTTAAAATTGATCGGGCTCCTGGCGGGCGAAAATAGTTTGCAGGCGCAGCTTTTTATCCAGGCGGAGCTGGCTGTCACCGCCACCGGACTCCCTAAGTAAAGCCTTGGCTATCAAATTCCTACGCAAGTTTGCCGCCGTTCACCTACAGATTTTGCCGGTTTACCTCATAAAAGCAACCATTAACATTTCATTTGCGTATAATGCCAATTAGGAAAACTAGTTTGTGCGTTCTTTCAATTATCTACCATACAAATACCGCACAACAAACTTGATCGCAGGAAACACTGAAATACATGCTTTGATCGCTGGGTGCCGGGCAAACGACCGGACGAGCCAGAAGGAGCTATATACCATGCTCAAGGATTATGCCGTGAAAATCTGTTACCGTTATCAAAATAACCTTGAACAAGTGGAAGAGATCATGAACGAGGGGTTTATCAAACTTTTCAAAAATATTCATCAATTCGAGGAGTCGCGGCATGCGGATGTACTGGCGTCGCTCAAAGGGTGGTTCAAGCGTATCCTCGTTAATACATGCATCGATCATTATCGCAAAAATGCCAGTTATATCAATGGCCAGGTCTTATCGGAAGATGCCGAAAATATCGCCGATAAACAGGAAACAGGCATCGATATCCTTTCCTATAAAGAGATCATTGAGGCGATCCGCCAGCTGTCGCCGGCCTACAGAACCGTATTCAACTTATTTGTTATTGAAGGCTTGACCCATGAGGAGATCGCCCGGCATCTGGGTATTTCCGTGGGCTCGTCCAAATCCAATCTGTCGAAAGCCAGAGAAAACCTAAGAAAAATCCTAACAAAAAAAACTGACCAGAAAGCTTATGTTGAACCTATCCGATAAAGAATTGGACCGCTTCAGCAAAGAAGCGGCCCAGGAGTACGAGCCCGGGGATGTGCTGGGGGACCGTTCCTGGGAAAGGTTGGCTGTCCACCTGGATAGGGATTTGGGTCCTGCGAACCCGAATCCGCTCCGGCATATCCGCCGCTTTCCGTTCTACTATGCACCGGCCGTGCTGGTGTTGTTGGGGGTTTCGTATTACTTTATCAGACATGGCGCCAAGGATTCGGGCAGTCCGCCTGGTTCGCACGCCAAGGCTCCGGCCGCCGTGGTCCAAAACCCTTCGTCACCGCAAAGCTCTGTTTATTCTGATAAATCTACACCTGCCTCTTCTACCGCCCATCCTGCCGATACCGCCGCCTATGCGGCCGGGACCACTATGACCGGAAGCGCCGAGGGTAACGCCAATTCCGCTGGCGCCGCTTCGGGGGCTGCCGCGAACGCCAATTCCGCCGCTCCAGGTACCCATGTCGCCACCACCACGCCATCGGATCGCCACGCCGGCAACGCCAATTCCGCCGCTGCTGCGGACAACCATGCCGGATATACCTCTTCCATTCCCCAAAAGAACCATACGGGCAGCTCAACCGGGAACAACACAAATGCCGCCGTGAGCGCAAACCTTTCATCGGGCCGAAGAAACATGGGACATATTGCTTCCGGGAAGAACGTGCCCGAATATGCTAATGCCAGCCCCTCCTCCGAAGCTGAAAACCAGGCCCGGGAAACCAGCGCACCCGGCAATGCCGCACAACAACATAACGCTGCACAACAGCATAACGCCGTACAGCAACATACTACCGCCCGGCAACCAACCGTCAGCCGCCCACGAGAACTGACCAAAACCGAACTGCTGGGTTTGCAATCGACGAAAAAGGCGCCTGTGATCGACGATTCCGCACTCCGCGCCTTTACCCTCAAATCCACAGCGCCCCAGTTGATCCGAAACAGGGGATTGCACATCAATCGCTCGCTGGCGTTCGGCGTGGTAGCAGCCCCGGATTTCGCTTCGGTACATTCTCTCGCCGGGGACAAGCCGGGAAGTACGCTAGGCGTCACAGTTGACTACCAATTCGCCAACCGTTGGTATATCGGCACAGGTCTTTTGCTCGACAGAAAGAACTACGCCGCGCGCGGGCAGGACTTCCATGCCCCGCCGGATTACTTCCAACGCAATGGCATCCGCGATAACGTCGAGTTGATCAAAGGCTCCTTCGAGATGCTCGAAATACCTCTGAATCTACGCTATGATTTCAGCGTCTCGGGCAGCACGCTGTTCTTTGCAACCACCGGTTTGTCCAGCTATCTGTTTGCCAGCGAGAATAATAACTATTATTATCATTCTCCCTTTACATTCAGGGAGATGTGCACTCCCCTCTCGAACCCCAATACGGGCAGCTACCTGTTCTCGTCGCTGAGCCTCTCCGTAGGCGTCGAAACGGGTCTGAGCAATAGCCTGTCGCTGCTCGTAGCGCCATACATGAAGATAGACGTGCGGCGTATCG
>DASZOW010000252.1:0-5314 GCA_035550615.1 Puia sp. | reverse complement strand
TCACCGAATACGATGCCGAACACTATCTGATCAAGGAAGAAACGACCCACTACGGCGCCAAAAAGGTCATCCTGAAACATAAGACCACCGGAAAGATCACCGAGACCGTGCTGCCATAAGCCATTACCATAGCGGACCAGCCGCGTCCCACGTCTTTGCTGAAACGTAAAACCCGCTACCAGAGCGGGTTTTTTAGGCTTGGTAGGCCCAGGACCGCCACCGGACGGGCATTCCGAAACGGCCGCAAAAGTATTGCACATTCAGTGGATAAACTTGAGAACGGATTTTCACCGGCTATGTTATTTTTGAGTTAGTTCTTGTTCAGGAGAACAGGAGCGGTCGGGTTTTGCCGGAGAGATTCCCCCAAACCATTGTAGTCACCATCGAATCATTCATCTGCAATCTATTAACAAAATGGAGAACGGAAACGAGATTTTATTGAAAGAAAATAACGATCGGTTTGTCATCCTGCCGATCAACTACCCCAGAGTATGGGAAATGTACAAGAAGCATGAAGCCAGCTTCTGGACAGCCGAGGAGATCGACCTCGGCGGGGACCTGCAGGATTGGAACCGGCTCAACGACGGCGAACGGCATTTCATCTCGCACGTACTGGCCTTTTTTGCCGCCAGCGACGGTATCGTCAATGAGAACCTGGCCGTCAACTTCATGAGCGAGGTGCAGCTCCCCGAGGCCCGCTGTTTCTATGGATTCCAGATCATGATGGAGAATATCCATTCCGAGACCTATGCGTTGCTCATCGATACCTATATCAAGGACCCCCAGGAGAAACACCGGCTGTTCCATGCCATCGACACCGTTCCCGCCGTACAGAAAAAAGCGGAATGGGCGCTGCGCTGGATCGAGAACGGCAACTTCGCCGAACGCCTCGTCGCTTTTGCGGCCGTAGAAGGCATCTTCTTCAGCGGTAGCTTCTGCTCGATCTTCTGGATGAAGAAACGCGGCCTGATGCCGGGTCTCACCTTCAGCAACGAACTGATCAGCCGTGACGAAGGCCTCCATTGCGAATTCGCCTGCCTCCTGTATAGCATGCTCCAGGACAAACTGTCCGAGGAACAGGTGCAGACCATCATCGGCGACGCCGTCCGGATCGAAAAGGAATTCATCACCGAAGCGCTGCCCGTGGACCTCATCGGCATGAACGCCCGGCTGATGCAGCAATACATCGAGTTCGTGGCCGACCGCTGGCTGGACGAGCTCGGCTATGCCAAACTCTTCAATGCCGCCAACCCCTTTGACTTCATGGAGATGATCTCGCTGCAGGGCAAAACCAATTTCTTCGAGAAACGCGTCGGCGATTACCAGAAATCAGGGGTCATGGCCAAAGGAGAGGCCCAGACCTTCAGTCTCGAAGAAGATTTCTAATACCATCCCAGGGCTTTTGACAACCGCGGCCGGACCGCCGCCAGGAACATTTTTTTTCTAACCCATTATAACTATAACATATCATGTACGTCATCAAAAGGAACGGGAAGAACGAATCCGTGAAATTCGACAAGATCACGGCCCGGATCGAAAAGCTCTGCTACGGCCTCGACCGTCGCTTCGTCAACTCCATCGACGTCGCCAAAAAGGTGATAGAAGGACTTTATGACGGCGTTACCACCACCGAACTGGATAATCTCGCCGCGGAAACCGCCGCATCCCTCACGGTGAAACACCCCGACTATGCCCTGCTGGCCAGCCGCATCGCTGTCAGCAACCTCCATAAGAATACGACCAAGAGCTTCTCCGGCACCATGAAGCTGTTGTACGAATGCCAGGACAGCAAGACCGGCAAATCCGTTCCCCTGCTGTCCGATGAGATCTGGCAGATCATCAGCGACAACGCCGAGCTCCTCGACTCGACGATCATCTACGACCGCGACTATGGCTTCGACTATTTCGGGTTCAAGACCCTCGAGAAATCCTATCTCCTCAAGGTCGACGGTAAAGTCGTCGAACGTCCGCAGCACATGTACATGCGCGTGGCCATCGGCATCCATCATCACGATATCGACAGCGCCATCAAGACCTATCATCTCATGAGCGAACGCTGGTTCACCCATGCGACACCTACCCTCTTCAACGCGGGTACGCCGAAACCGCAGATGAGCTCCTGCTTCCTGCTCACGATGAAAGAAGATAGCATCGACGGCATCTATGATACGCTCAAACAAACGGCCAAGATCTCCCAGTCGGCCGGCGGTATCGGGCTTTCCATCAGCAATATCCGCGCTACCGGGACCTATATCGGCGGCACCAACGGCACCAGCAACGGCATCATCCCCATGCTGCGCGTCTTCAACGACACCGCCCGCTACGTAGACCAGGGCGGCGGTAAGCGCAAAGGAGCTTTTGCCGTATATCTCGAACCGTGGCATGCCGACGTCTTCGAGTTCCTCGATCTTCGCAAGAACCACGGCAAGGATGAGCTGCGCGCGCGCGATCTGTTTTATGCTCTTTGGATCCCCGATCTGTTTATGCAGCGCGTCGAATCCGGCGGCAGCTGGAGCCTGTTCTGTCCGCACGAAGCGCCGGGCCTGCACGAGAGCTGGGGCGAAGAATTCGAAAAACTCTATGCTCAATATGAAGCGGAAGGCCGTGCCCGCCGCACCGTCAAGGCCCAGGACCTCTGGTTCGCCATCCTCGACGCACAGATCGAAACCGGCAACCCCTACCTGCTGTATAAAGACTCCGCTAACCGCAAGTCCAATCAGCAGAACCTGGGTACGATCAAAAGCTCCAATCTCTGTACCGAGATCATCGAATATACCTCCCCCGACGAGGTAGCCGTCTGCAACCTCGCATCGCTGGCGCTGCCCCGCTTTGTGTCCAACGGCGTCTTCGATCACCAGAAATTATACGATATCACCTACGAGGTTACCAAAAACCTCAACAAGATCATCGATCACAATTTCTATCCCGTGGAAGAGGCCCGCAATTCCAACCTGCGTCACCGGCCTATCGGTCTTGGCGTCCAGGGGCTGGCCGACACATTTATCCTGATGCGTCTGCCTTTCGAGAGCGACAAAGCCAGGCAGCTGAACAAAGAGATCTTCGAGACCATCTACTTTGCGGCAATGACCGCCTCCAAAGACCTCGCTAAGCTCGAAGGCCCCTATGCCACCTTTGCCGGCTCGCCGACATCCAGGGGCGAATTCCAGTTCGATCTGTGGGGCGTAGAACCTACGCTTCGCTGGGACTGGCTCCGGCTGAAAGGCGAAGTCGTCAAGTACGGCGTGCGCAACTCGCTGCTGGTCGCTCCCATGCCTACGGCTTCTACCTCGCAGATCCTCGGCAACAACGAATGTTTCGAACCCTATACTTCGAATATCTATGTCCGCAGGGTGCTGAGCGGCGAGTTCGTCGTCGTCAACAAACATCTGCTCAAAGATCTCGTGGACCTCAATCTCTGGAACGATGACATGAAGAACAAGATCATCTTCCATAACGGCTCCATCCAGGCCATCGACGAGATCCCGCAACACCTCAAGGAGATCTATAAAACGGTCTGGGAGATCAAACAACGCAACATCATCGACATGGCGGCCGACCGCGGCGCCTATATCTGCCAGTCCCAGAGCCTGAATCTTTTTGTCGACACGCCGTCGGCAGGCAAGCTCACCTCCATGCATTTCCACGCCTGGAAAAAAGGCCTCAAGACGGGCATGTATTACCTGCGTACCCAGGCCGCTTCACAGGCCGTACAGTTCACGGTAGAACGCCAGGGCGGCAAGATGATCGAACCGCTGGTGAACCCCTCCGCCGTACAGGTCGCTTCCGCAGACGCCGGTGAAGACGTCGTCGGCCCCACCTGCACCATGCAGGAAGGCTGTGTCACCTGCAGCGCATAACGCAAAAAACGCCCCCGGATAAGCGAAAAGCCCCCAAACCGGGGGCTTTCTCGTATATTTACTATTGACTTTATAGTTTCGTTGTATTTACTTTGAAGAGAATCCGTTTGATTACCCTATTAAAACCGAAAACTATGTTCACACGCGCAAACTTGTTATCAGCCAGTCTCTTCCTCTTAGTCGCTATCGCCCAAATGGCTCTTTCCTGATCTGCCAAAGCCGCCGCAGGCACGTCACGTCAACGTAGCTTCAGATCCCTGATGATCCCGTCTATCCGGGAACCCAGCTCAGCATTCATTTTGTCGAAGTCTGCCGCGCTGGCCAGCTTGCCATGCACGCTGAAATAGAATTTGATCTTCGGCTCCGTACCGGAAGGACGCGCAGAGATCTTGCTGCCGTCAGCCAGGATGAACTGCAGGACATTCGACTTCGGCAAGGCGATGTTCCAGGTCTCCCCGGTCTGCACATTCTTGCCTTTCTGCAGCTCATAGTCCAATAGCTGGACTACAGGCGACCCATTGATCGAAACCGGCGGCTGGCTGCGATAGACGCTCATCATTTCGGCGATCTCTTTCTGTCCGTTCATGCCCTTCTTGGTAATGGAGATCAGGTTCTCCTTATAGAAGCCGTATTCGACATAGAGATCGATGAGCTTTTCGTAAAGGCTGCGGCCCTTGTCCTTTTCGTATGCCGCCATTTCGCAAAGCAGGGCCACGGCGCTGACCGCGTCCTTGTCCCGGATCTGGTCGCCGATCATCAGCCCATAGCTTTCCTCCCCGCCGATCACGTAGTTTTCGCGGCCCTCTTTCTCCTTGATGAGCTCCGCGATGTATTTGAAACCGGTGAGCACGCTATAACATTTGACATCGTTGCGCCGGGCGATCTCCGCGATCAGATCCGTGGTCACGATGGTCTTGACGACCATATCCGTCGGCCCCGCAATGCCCTTCGCCTTACGCGCCTCGATCATATAGTTGAAGGCAAGCGTCGCCGTTTGATTCCCATTCATCAGCACCCACTGCCCTTTCTTGTCTTTAACGCCGATGCCTACCCGGTCCGCATCCGGATCGGTGCCCAGCAGGATGTCCGCGTCGATCTGCTGCGCCTTCCGCAGCCCGATGCTCATGGCCTCGCTTTCTTCGGGATTGGGATAGACGACGGTCGGAAAATTGCCGTCGGGGGTAGCCTGTTCGTCCACCACATGCACATTGGTAAAACCGAACCGCTGCAGCACCTCGGGCACGAGCTTGATCCCCGAACCGTGGATCGGCGTATAGACGATCCTTAAATTGTGCTGGCGTTCTATGACTTCCGGGTATACGGACAGATTCCGGACCATGGCGATATAGGCCTCGTCGATGGCCGCGCCGATCATGGTGATATTCGATTCGCCGCCGCCCCATTTCACGGCTTCCACGCCGGCGACCTTTTCCACCTCCTTGATGACATTCTTGTCA
>DASZOW010000251.1:0-7559 GCA_035550615.1 Puia sp. | reverse complement strand
GCCCGGAGACCATAACCGCCGATATTCCGGACGATAGCCGGGCGGGTGGACGGCTGTTGCGCTGCGGTGGATTTATTGACCGGTGCGGCGATATATTGATCGGTGACTGCGGGTTCTTTGTTTTCCTGTTCGGTTTGGAGGCTTTCGCGGATTGCTGCGACCTGTTCGTGCAGGCCTGCGTTCCTGATGGCGTCGAGGGCGATGTTCATGCAATACCATTCCTGTGCAGCGTCGGCGTTGCCGGCGATAAACTTCTCCATTTCGCCGGAGGGTTTACCGGTGCGGTTTTCGTCAAGATGATCGATTAGCGCGTGTGTTTCTTCGGGTGTCATGGTATAGGCGATTTTAGACTATTTGAGAATCTCCTGCATCTGCCGGGCGATGGCAGGATTATCTTTAATCAACCCCGTCAACGCCTGAAGGCATTTGTATTTCTTGTTGCGGACTACCTGCTCGTTATCATAGGGCAGGTGGTCTACCATCTCCTTGAACGAAAGGTTCTCGTAATAGAACAACAACAGCACTTTTCTACAGGATTCGCCGAGCTGATCCACGAGGTCGCGCAGCTGGCGTTTCCGTTCCATCTCGGAGATGTAATGGCTGACGTCGGCTTCGTCCTTATCGCGGCTCATTTCGAACCGCCGGTCCCGGAGGTCCGAGCGATCCCGTTTTTTGATCTCGTTGAACCAATAGTTCCTGGCGATCGAGTTCAGGAATGTTTTGACGCTGGCTTCCATCCGGTATTTGCCTTTTTGTACGACTTCGATAAAGGCTACGACCGTTTCCTGGAAGATGTCGTCGGCGTCCTGTTCACTTCCGCCAAGCTGGATGATGAAAGAGCTGGTAGCCTGGGAATATTGCCGATAGAGGTACCGAATAGCGTCATTCAGGTCTCTTCCGGCACTGATGGCAGCGATCAATTCAGCATCAGTATATTTTTCCTGGGCTCTCATTAATTGGTCAATTCTAAACTGGAGGTCGTAACCGCAGCGGGTAGAATAATTTTTTTTACTTATATATTAACGTTTCAAAGGCATCCTATTGTATGTTACTGCAATATACTGATAATTAAGGATTTCTCAGTGGATATTGCGTATATTCATGCAAAAACCTGCATGCGTCCCAGTTCCTTACTCTTTTCTTTTTTCTTATTGTGTTTGGCATCCTGCAGATCGGGTGACGATCGGCGCGGGTCCTGGCCTGCATACGGCGGGAGTCCTGCGAATGTCCATTACTCCGCGCTGGCCCAGATCGACACCTCGAATGTCAGCGGGCTGCAAAAGGTGTGGGAATATCATACGGGCGATGGTGACAGCATGAGCCAGATACAGGTCAATGCGCTCGAGATCGACGGCACCTTATATGGAGTGACGCCGAGGCTGAAGCTGTTTGCGTTGGATGCGGCTACCGGCTTATCCAAATGGGTATTCGATCCGGCGGCGCCGGTCCATGGAGATACTCCGAAGATCGCGATCAATGTGTGTCGCGGTGTCGCCTATTATCGCGGCAGCGAGCAGGATCAGCGGTTGTTCTATTCCGCCGGCTCGTGGTTGTATTGTATCGACGCACTAACGGGGACGGTTATTCCCAGCTGGGGAGACAGTGGCAGGATCGATCTGCATAATGATCTCGGCCGGGATGTAAAGAAACTGTATGTCGCCGGGACTACGCCCGGGATCGTGTATAAGGATCTTCTCATCATAGGTGACAGGGTCGACGAAGAGGCGGCCGCCGCGCCGGGGCATATCCGGGCGTATGACGTGCATACGGGGCGGTTGCGATGGATCTTTCATACCATTCCTTTTCCGGGGGAAGAGGGGTATAATAGCTGGGATGACACCGCGGCGTACCGGCATATCGGCGGCGCCAACAGCTGGGCCGGATTCAGCCTGGATATGAAGCGGGGTATCCTGTTTGCGCCGGTGGGTTCGGCTTCATACGATTTTTATGGCGGCAAGCGAGCGGGCGACGATCTTTTTGCCGACTGTGTGCTGGCGTTGGATGCGGCTACGGGTAAACGACTCTGGCATTTCCAGACTGTGCATCACGATGTCTGGGACCGCGATCCGCCGACGGCGCCGATACCGGTGACCATCCAAAAAGACGGCAAGACCATTCCGGCGGTGGCGCAGGTGACGAAAAGCGGGTTTATTTTTTTGCTCGACCGGCGGACGGGTAAGCCGATCTATCCGGTGGAGGAGCGGCCGGTACCGCAGGACAGCGCGTTGCCCGGAGAGAAATTATCGCCAACGCAGCCTTTTCCCACGGGTATGCCCGTGTATGCGCGGCAGGCCCTGACCGACAGCGATCTGAACACACTGGTGCCCGATAGCTCTTACCAGGAGATCCGCCGGCGGCTGGCGGGGTATCATACCGGGCGGCCGTTTATTCCGCCGTCGAAGGCGGGGACGGTGATCTTTCCGGGGTTCGACGGGGGGACCGAGTGGGGTGGGCCGGCTTATGACCCGGCCACGGGATTGTTGTATGTCAATGCCAATGAGATGCCGTGGGTGTTGACGATGGTCGATGCGAAGCGTGGGAATAACCCGATAACGATCGGGCAGGCGGGCCGGGCTTTGTATGAAACCAATTGTATGGTCTGTCATGGAAAGGACCGTAAGGGCGGGGGGAATTTTCCGAGTCTTGCCGGCATCGGCAAGAAATATAATGAAGACCAATTCATCACATTGATCAATGCGGGCCGGCGAATGATGCCGGCGTTCAAGCGGCTGAGCGAGGAAGAGAAGCGGGCGTTGGCGGCGGTGGTGCTGGACCTTAAGAAGGGGCAGGGCAAGCCTTTTGTCGACACGGGCAAGGAGCCGGAGGACCCTTACCACCAGATGCCTTACGTTGCGACGGGGTATAATAAATTTCTCACGAAGGAGGGATATCCCGCGGTGGCGCCGCCGTGGGGGACGCTGACCGCTATCGATCTGAACAAGGGCGTGATCGCCTGGAAAGACACGCTGGGGGATTATCCCGTGTTCAAGGCCAAAGGCATCCATACGGGAACCGAGAATTATGGCGGGCCGGTGGTGACCGCGGGAGGACTGTTGTTCATTGCCGCGACGAGCGATGCAAAGATGCGGGCCTACAATAAGAGGACGGGGCAACTCTTATGGGAAGCCGATCTGCCGGCGGCGGGTTTTGCGACTCCCAGCGTTTATTCGGTGGGGGGCAGGCAGTATGTGGTGATCGCGTGCGGAGGTGGAAAGCTGCAGAAGAAGTCGGGGGATTCGTATGTGGCGTTTGCATTGCCCTGAGCAGACGATGGGCGGGAATAGACTGTCCGAATACGAACACTTTCGTAATAAAAACGAACACTTTAGTTGAATCAACTAATGTAATAGTTTGATTTGCAGGGCTGCGTCGTTTTGGCACCGTAGTGGTTTGACGTGTTGGCATCTGTCAACACAAAACCATTGCATTATGAAAAAGGTCTTTTTTCCCCTTTTTGCCTTGATCTGTTTTTCGGCTTGTGCGCCGATGCCTGTGGCGCAGAATTTCAACGATTCCTATTTGATGCATGTGGAATGCACGCCGGATGCGGTCACCCGGGACGGAGTGATGGTGCTTCTTCGCAGGGCCCGGTGTAAGGATGTGCGCATGGAGGTGGTCGGCGGCTTCATGACGGTCGAAGCGGCGTATTATAAAGCGGACACCGACCCGGGGCTGCTCGGGGAGATTGCGGACGATCTGCGGCGGATGGGTACGGTCAGTTTTGTCGACCTGCGGGACAATCCGAGTGTCGTCAGGGAGAACAGGTGAATGGCGCGCGGGCGCGATTCCAGGGTTGTTCGCGGGGGCGGCGGGCACCTATTTCAATAGATTTCCGTTTTGCACGACCCACTTGAGCAGCGCGTTGTTCTCGTCCTGGAGCTGCAGCTTACGGCAGATGGTATGGCGGTGGTTTTTGATGGTATAGCGGCTCAGGTGCAGGGCCTGGGCGATTTCCATCGTCGTCTTTTTTTCGCGGATATGCCGCAGGATGCGGAGTTCGATGTCCGTGAAGATAACGTCGGGTTTGAGAAAGGCTTTGCCTGCCTGGCCGTCGGTTTGCAGCCGGCTGATGACCAATTGGACGCCGGCCAGCAGCTGCGAGTCGTCGATCGGTTTGATGATATAGTTAGCCGGGTGTGTGGCTGCGGCCTGTTCGACGATGCTGCGGTGCTGATAGGAGGTGATGTAGATCGTCTCGAAGGCGTAGCGCCGCCGGAGCTCGGTGATCACCTCGATACCGGACAGCTCTTCTTCCAGCTGGATGTCGCAAAGCAGCAGGTGAGGCAGGAAACCGCCCATGGCCGTTCGGGCTTCGGCCGCCGTTACGGCGATCATCGTTTCACAGTCATAATTCGTTTTCAGCAGCTGTTCGATAAAACGGCCGATGATGATTTCGTCTTCAATTATCAAGATCCTTACCATGGGTGTCGTAGCGAAGTATTGATGAATATTCGTGTTTAAATGGGATAGTAAAGCAGTAGCTCAGGCCTCCCTGGCTGGTGACAGACATCTGCCCGTTCATCTGGCGGGTGAGGTCCTGGATCAGCGGGATGCCCATAGTGAATCTTTCCTCGGTATCCTGAGCAGCAATCCCTATGCCGTTATCGGAATAGATGAATTGTAAATGATGATCGATGAGGTTGGCCCGGACGTGGATACAGGGATCGGGATGGTCTTTGAATGCGTGTTTGAAGGTATTCGTAAAGAGTTCGGAGAGTATGAGTCCGAAGGAGAGCGTGTGCCTGTCGCTAAGCCGGAGGTCGGCGGGGATGTCCTGCAGGATGCGGGTTTGTTCCCGGGTGTCGTAGATCTTCTGCAGATGGGTGGCCAGTTCCGAGATGAAATCACAAAGACAGACGCCGCGTCCCTGGTCGAAGTTGAATAGCTTTTGATTCACGAGCATCATGGCCCTGATCTTACCGATGTTCCCTTTAAGGATCTCGCGCGAGATGCCGTCTTTGACGATGGGCAGCTGCAGGCTCAGCAGGCTATAGAGCAGCTGCAGGTTATTTTTGACCCGGTGATTGAGCTCGTTGATCAACGTTTCGATCTTGGCATTTCTTTCCGCGAGCAATTGTTTTTGTTTCAGCAGCCGTTTATTCGAGATGCCGAGCTCGCCAGTCCTTGCTTCCACCTTTTTTTCCAGGATGCTATTCTGATGTTGTTGCAGCTGGTTAAGCTCATGCAGGGCGGCCAGCTTGGCTACTTCGTGATGCCGCATCTCCTCTTTGAGCCCTGTGGAAAAGAGCAGGAAGACGGCGAGGATGACGCAGTTGGCGATGAGACCGGTGCTGGACAGAGCCTCTTCGTGGTTGAGGAAGACATTGGCGGCAATAAAGAGACCGGCGGCGCCGCAGAGGACGATCCCGTAGCCGAGATAGCGTTGGGCCGGGCTAAGGCGAGGCCAGCAGGTATAGATACACGTGATGATAAAGGCCACTATCACCGGGTTTTCGATGTAATGGATGAGGCCTGTGAGCCAGTAGTTTTCCGTGAAATAATCGATGCACAAATTGGCCAGCATGGTAGTGACGATCATCACCGGGATCCAGCGTACCCAGAAATAGAGGCGGGGAAATTGCGTTTTCAACCGCCAGAAATCCACGACCAGAAAATACATGCCGAGTAATCCCGCATTGAGGAACTGAATATTCAACATCCAGCCTATGGCGGGGTCCTGGGGCGTAAACCATTGGATCCAAAATCCCTTGGAGCCGATGACATATCCGCCGAGGCCTGCGATGGACAGCATCAGCCATGCATAAGCGCGAAACCTGGTGACGATCAAGCATATGAGCGTATAGACGAGAAGGAGGCCGGCGGCGCCGAAGAGGGCGGCATCCACCGATTGCCGGGTACGAAGGTCAGCGAAGAAGCTTCTTCCCGATTGCAGCGAGAAGTCGAAGACCGGTTGAAAATGTTTGGTATGATGGACCAGCAGCAAGAGCGTATAATTCTTATCCGGCTGTAGCCGGAGAATCGTGTAAAAACGGCCGTCTTCCGGATCGAGCTCGGTGCGGGCACGAAAGGCGCCGGCCAGCTTATGCAGTATCAGCCCACTGTCCGAATACAGATATATGTCTACATAAGTCAGATGGCGGAAGGACAATACCTGCTCCGTGTTCCCGAGGCTACCCGTATGCAGCCCGGTGCGAAGCCAATAATAACCGAGAGGGTCACCCGCGGATTTCTTTTGCAAAGGACTGAATATTCCGGGGCGGCGATACAGCTCATCTGCAGGCCGAAGACCGGTGGGGTCGTTGTAGATGCTGAAATAAGGAGTGAGAGAGGTCCGCTGTCCGTTGAACGGAACCGGGGAGAAAGAATAACCGGCAGCCGGGGCCAGGACAATAAACAGAATAACCAGGGCCAGTCGACCCGGTGCTTTTAATAAGGACATCTCTAGGGGCATTCAAGTGAAAAATACGAAAAATTAACGGTCAGGAATAGGTATTAGTACGTAAAAATACGAAACAGGACCCTGGGGTCTGCCGGCAAAATGACGAGTCCTATCTATTTTCACGCAACGATAAACACATTATTAAAATCCAATACATGAAAACAACCCTTACCCGTATCCTCGTGGCCGGTCTATTGGCCTGTAGTTTTCTGCCTGTAAGTGCGCAGAATTATGCCCTTAGTTTCAGCCCTGGTAATTCCAATTATCTCGACTGTGGGAGCAACGCCCTGCTCGATGCCACCAACATCAAAACCATGGAGTGCTGGGTCAAATTCAGCAGCTTATCGACCGACCAGGAGATCATGAGCCGGTCTATCGGGAGTTCGGGTATCGAGATGCTGATCTATGGCGGCAATCTGAGTTTTTATTGTATGAAAGACGCCAGCAATGGGGCGTGGATCTCGTATCCGGCCAGTAATCTTACCACCGGCGTATGGTATCACGTTGCAGTGAGCTGGGATGGTTCGACGTCGGGTTCGATGGCGCTTTATGTCAATGGCGTCAATGTGGGTACGCTCGGTGGCTCACTGAGCGGAGGCGTGAGCAATCCGGGGGCCGGCACGAGCTTTAAGATCGGGAACTGGTCCCAGAGCGGCAATCCGCGTTTATTGAACGGCGTGGTAGATGAGGCGCGGGTATGGAGCGTTGCCCGCACTGCGGCACAGATCAAGGCCGGGATGTATGGCACGGTAGCAACCAATACTGCAGGGTTGATCGCCTATTATAAAATGAATGAAGGCGCCGGGGCCACGGCCTACAACAGCACCGCGAATACCGGTCTGGACGGTACCCTGACGGGCAGTCCCGCGCCGGGCTGGGTAGGTTCGCCTATACAGTGGAGTTCGGGTGCATTGTCCTTTGACGGCATCGATGACAAGGTTCAGGCGCCGGCCAACAGCGCTTATGACATAAGCACGGGTACGGTGGAATTCTGGGCCATGCCGACGACGTGGGCGACCGGTACAGGGCAGAATATGACGATGCTGGGGGTGCGCGGGTCTTCGACCGGACGATATAGCTTTCATATCAATTCCGGGGCCATCGGCATTTGGAATGGGTCGTCTTTTACTACGGCCGCTTACAGCTTTTCCCTGAATCA
>DASZOW010000250.1:0-3744 GCA_035550615.1 Puia sp. | reverse complement strand
CATGAATAAACCTTGAAAATACAAAAGTTTCTTCATCGAGAAGAAATCAGTCATGCCTTCTCCGGCTAAGCAACAGTAGTCCCGCAGCTTCGCCGACAATTACGTATTTCTACGCTACAGAAATCCCAATTTGCCTTTTTGCAGTGTATCCGCTGTACGGACTATCTGGTTTCAGATCAAAGCGTCCAATCCAGGTAGAGCCGTTGTCTTCCCAAAGCTTCCTTCCATTTGACAGATACAAAATACTAATAATTTTTGAAGCCCCTGGTTAAAAACGAGAATGTGTTATAAATGCCGAGCGAGGCCTATCGATGGACCGACCTTTGGCTTTATGGAAATATAACTTTTAGCAATGGCATTTTCGTCACTCGGACAACCACCCAAGAAATCAGGTGTTTTTCCGGTTGTCCAGTTACGATTTTTACCTCACCTTGCGTGAAGCGCGTCATCTCTGGCGCAAAAAGCGAAAAAACGTTTAACTCTATGCCGACCACCCTTTTTGACGTCAAAGAACGCATCTCTCTCGAACCGGATAACTATAACTCCAACGCATACGACTATTATAACGACAGTGCTCGCGTGGAGATCGGCACCGTCCGGGATGAGTTAGAAAAATGGTTTGCTCAATATCCGGAGGACTGGAAGCAAGATCTTAAACAGAGCTTCAAAGCGGCTTTTTCACATGCCTTCTACGAGTTGTACATCCATCAGTTGTTCACGCGACTAGGCTACCAGCTCGAGGTGCATCCCGACATGCCCGATAAGCAAACCCACCCCGATTTCTTAGCCATTCGCAACAGCGAAAAGCTATACATCGAAGTCCGTCACCTGGACCTTCGATCGGACAAAGAAAAGGGGCTCGAAAACAGCATCAACACCTTCTATGATTCGATTAATGACAATGTGGATCCTACAAATTTTTTTATTTATCTACGGAAAATAGTCTTCAAAAGCGGGTCTCAGCCTAGCGGCAAAGCGGCCGCAAGGGCAATTAATCAGCATCTCGCCCAGTTGAATCCAGATCATCTGCTGGGGCTGCTGAAAGACCATGGTTTTGACGCAGTAAAATCGGAAACTTATGAGGACGACCGGCTGCTGCTTGAATATGCGCCCATACCTAAATCTGTCGAGGGACGCGGCGTAAAAACACGCCCGATCGGCATGATCCTGGGAGAGCCCGTCTTCGGCGACGATAGCGATCGAATTGAAACCGCGCTCGAACGAAAAAGCAGCCGTTATGGTCAGCTCGCGGCGCCATTTATCATTTGTCTGAACAAGCAAACCCCTGGACTGGATAAATTGGAATTTCAAAAGGCATTGTGGGGGAACATTGTCGCATCCTGGTCCGAGAATCCCAACAACCGAGACCACCGAACCAACTTTGACTTTACCGGCTTCTTTGGTTCAACCTCGAACCCCGCTCATACGCGCGTTTCAGCGGTTTACTTTACCAATGCCAATTCAGCCAACCTCGGATCAACGGCGGAGCACATGATCCGACAACATCATCGTGCTCAATACCCGATCTCGCAAACACTGTCGGATGAGCTGAATCAAAAGAGCATTGCCGAAATCTTCGGAATACAAAGGGAATATCCGTTCAACAAAAAAATGAATTAAACAATTATTCGAATCAAGATCAATTCGGGAAGCGCCCACTAATTGCCTACTGTCAAAAACTGCTCCTGCTCCCCAAATTCGATCCGAATGCTTTGCTGTGATTCCCCGACCATCCTAAGCGCATTGACATACCTGCAGAATAGTATGTATTTGTCATTCCATGGCAGAAAGGTACAAATTTGCAGCCTGTTGTCCCAATACCATTGCCGATGTACTCGGGCTTCTACCAACCTCTATAAATAAACAGGACACCGCAGGGCAGTTTCATGCGATTCGATTCATCGCTACCTGTCCTGCATCAAAACGGTGGAGATTTGAGCCAGAAGATTTTCCTCCGGTTCCTCCCCAGATTTATTTCGTCTTTCTAAGGCTGATACCTAAGGCGAACCGGGCGAACATGATACGCAGGAGGCGAGGATGCCACGGCCATCCGTGGAACGCTTTTTGTTTTCCTACGGAATGTTCGATTTGTTTGCTATTTTCGTTACATAATCACTCGACCCCGCTACGACATGGTGCCATCAGAGCTCATAAAAGAGATTGCCAAATACGGTTTGGAAAACGATCAGGATAACCTGTATAAGGCGCTCAATGTCCTGATCGAGCACTTCAAGACGCACAAGAAGGTCAATTTCGCTATTCAGCTCCAATCGTTGTTACGGGATGCCTTGCGTGATCATCAAAATACCGGCATGGTCAAGGTCGGTTCCCCCCAGTACGTACTCCGTGAGCAGGACAGGGAAGTGGGTGAACTCATTATCGATAAGCTGACGTCCGACTACCGGTTCGACAACCTAGTCTGTTCCGCGGAAATTAAAAGTGAACTTACTTATTTTATACAGGAACATGCCTCATTGGACATCTTGCAGCAATATGAGCTCCCGATTTCCAACAAGCTAATCTTCTATGGTCCTTCCGGCTGCGGAAAGACCCTTGCCGCGTACGTCTTGGCCGGTGAGCTCAAAAAGATGATGGTAGTCGTCAACCTCGGAGCCATCATCTCCTCTAAACTTGGTGAGACAAGCAAGAACCTAGCAAAAATATTCCGGCAGGCCGCCCGCGAGGAATGCATTATTTTCGTCGATGAATTCGATAGTATTGGAAAGGTCCGCGATTACGGCCAAGACCACGGAGAGATGAAACGCGTGGTCAACACTATCCTGCAGCTGTTTGATTACCTACCGCAGCAAAGCATTGTCATCACCGCCACCAACCAGATTGACATGATCGACGATGCATTGCTCCGCCGATTCGATCTCAAGCTGAAATTCGATCTGCCCGATCCGGCGCATATCAAAGAGATCATCGCTAAGACCGTAAAAAACAATGCCATCGCCTTTGATAAAGAAGTGACCCAAACAAGCCTGATCAGCGCCTGTAAAGGGCTGTCGTATTACTCCATCCAACGCACATTGGTCACCGCGATGAAACGCAGCATCTTCCAGAAGAAAAGCGGTACCAATATGGCTAAGATCAGCACGGCCCTTTGGTTGTCCCTGCTGAAAAAGGAAAAGATGGGGCAAAAGAAGTCCGCGTGACCATCGGCTATTCCTCCTCGTCTCCGACTTCCAAATCCCCTTCGGCCTCCAGTTCCCCGATCGCATCAAGGTCATTGATCGCTTCCAGCTCGTTATAGAGATCGTACTTTCCCAATTCATCATTGGCCTTTTCTTCTATGTTCAGCGCGATCGAAAAGGCGTGCGGGGATTGGAGCAGCATTTCCAAAACTTCTCGTTCGATCTCCTTTTTGCACGTACAGCGAATGGCGATCGAGATTTGGCGGCCAACCTTTCGGATCTCGTCGGTATTGATGTTGAGCATGAGCTGCTGGGTGTTACCAAATGGCTTGGTTGCCGGGGGAAAGAAATCCTCCGACCAGCTTTCCAGCTTTTTCTTGATCCCATATGCCTCCTGTTTGGCTCTGGCCGCCTCTGCGGGCGACGCTGCGTCCGCGGTCAGGTCCTGATTGAACCGATGGTCCCGGTCGGCTATGATGTCCGCTGTTTTCACCGGGTCGTCTTTTTCCAAACTCCGGATAAAATTAAAGCTGATGTGCAAAGGATTGTACGCAAGCTGGTTATTCCAAACAGGAGGAAATTTGTAACACAAGGTCGCTTTCAACCG
>DASZOW010000249.1:0-6966 GCA_035550615.1 Puia sp. | reverse complement strand
GTTTCGACAATAAGAACGGACATCATAGATTCGACTGGAACGACCGGTATAACCTGCTGAGCGGCATCATCGGCGGTTTTTTTCTGGCGCTAAGCTATTTTGGGACCGATCAGTCGCAGGTAGGGCGGTATCTGACGGCGCGATCGCTTACCGAAAGCCGGCTGGGCCTGCTGTTGAACGGGCTGGTAAAGATCCCGATGCAGTTCCTGATCCTGCTGCTGGGCGTCATGGTCTTTGCGTTCTATGGCTACAACAAGGAGCCGGTATTTTTCAATCAATCCCAGCTAAAGCTGTTGGCGCATTCGAAATACAAGGATTCCCTGGCGGAGCTCACTGCACGTTATGATGCGCTGGAGGCGCAGCGCATCGTGGCGATCCGGTCCCCTGACAGCGCAGGCTGGCCGTATGCGATCGTGGACCCCGCATTGATCGATTCGCGACTGGCTGCCATCGGGCAACAAAAGGCCGTTTACAAGGCCACGGTCAAACGCTGGCTGAATGATCCCGCCGTCGGCGGCGACTCCAATGACACCAATTACATTTTTCTTCGGTTCGTCACCGATCATCTGCCGGAAGGACTGGTGGGATTGCTGATCGCCGTGATCTTTCTCGCGGCCTGGGGGTCGATAGCCGCCACGTTGAATTCGCTGGCGTCGTGTACGATCGTCGATTTTCACAAACGGTTTTCCGCTGCACCGCTCGGAGAACGCCGGGAATACCAGCTTAGCCAGCTATACACCCTGTTCTGGGGGATCTTTTGTGTGGCGGTAGCGCAGCTGGCGTATGGGCTGGGCAACAGCCTTATCGAGGCGGTAAATGTATTGGGCTCGCTTTTTTATGGGGTCATCCTGGGTATCTTCCTGGTGGCCTTTTATCGCAAGCGGATCTCGGGTTCCGCCGTATTCATCAGCGCCCTTGTCACCGAGACCGGCGTCATCGTGCTGAATATCCTGAGCCGGAAGGGCATCGTGCCGCTGAGCTTTTTGTGGTTCAATGTGGTGGGGGCCGCCGGGGTGATCATTTTAAGTGAGCTGCTGCAGCCGTTGATAAGACCACAGCAGCGTTAGGCATCTATTGTGGCGATTATTGTAGCGAAGCGATCAATTTCTCGTTGAGCGCCACATAGTCGGCGTTATTGGCCTTTTTGGCCAGCTCGATGGATCTTTTGGCCGTGGCGACAGCATCCTGTTTCTTTCCCAATTTAGCAAGACAGCGGGCCTTTTGATAGACCACGAAGTAGGCGGCAGGGTCCTGCTCGATCGCTTTGTCGAACCATTCCAGCGCCTTGTTCAAATCCTTCCCGTTCTCGAGATAGTAGAACGCAGCCGTATAGTAGGGGCGGCTGTCCTTGTTCATTACATTATCGATCTGTTTCATGATACGGGTATCGATATCGGTGGTGATGGGCACGTCGACGAACACATTGTCCCAGATCATTTGCAGATCGCAGCTGTTGGCGGTGACGTTGGCGAACAGGATGGTGAAAGTCTCGAGCGGAAAGGGAAGCTGCTGGGCCTTCACGGGGATACGGACGACGTCCTGGTCCTGTTTGTAGGCGGCAGGATTGGTGACATCCAGCTGATGCGTGATGATGACGGTCCATTGGTCGGGGCCGGGGATCGTCAGCAGGCCGTATTTCCCCGCGGGGATGGTCGTGCCGCCGATGGTAACGGCGTCGCCGAAGGTGAGCGTTGTCGCCTGGTTGGCTCCCGTGCGCCATACCTTGTCGTAAGGGACGAGATCGCCGAAGATCTTGCGGCCGCGCATATCGGGCCGGGAATAGGAAAGCTCGATGGCGCTGAGACCAAAATCCTGTTTGACATACTGGGGCGTGGACGGAGGTGGCGTTTTTATGGTCTGTGCGGTAGAAATTTGGTGCAGGCTTGCCATGAGGACAACTGCGGTAAGATACTTCTTCATTAGTGGTGGGTTTTGTGGCCACCAAGGTACGGATATAGGGTGGATTGCGCGGAACTAAGGAAATGATAAGTTGACCACGACCCGGGCTTTTTTGCCGTGGACCATTTTCCAGTGTGGACCCTCGGAGATCAGGTGGATGAGGCCGGCGTCATGAGCGGCAGACAGCGAGCGTTCGATCTTGAATTCAGAAAGGGCGCCCTTTTGATCCACGAGGAATGAAATGCTTTCGGCGCCATGGATAGTGGTGTCCACGGCGAGACTTTTTTTAGCTTGGGCAAGATAGTCGAGATAGGCGATGCGGCCCATGACGGGCATGGCCTTCAGCCATAAGGAGTCGAGCGCCTCGGGTTCGTCCGACGGCGGCGCGGCGAAGGCTTCTTTTCTTTTGCTTCCGTAGCCGCTGATCACGACCTCGTCCAACCGCGCCGGGTTTTCTTTGAGGTAGATGATATTGCCGGTCCTGTCATCGGTATTGAGGGAGTATTGGGCGTCCAGGTAGCCGGCCATCGCCACGGTAAGGTGGCGGGTCGTGTCTTTCACGGGAAGATAAAGATTGAATTTTCCCTGGCGATCCGTGACGGTCCCTGGTTTGTTGACATCGCCATTGAGGAAGAGGGCGGCGCCTGCCAGGGGACGGTTATAGCCGTCGAGCACCCGGCCGGAGAAGACCAGGAGATTGCCGGCGGAAAACGGATGGGGTTTCGAGCCGATTGTAACAGTACGCTGGCCAAAGGTTTCGACGCCGCGGGCCACTGCGGGTGGAAAGGTTTTGAGGTCAGCATTGGCAGTGTAGCCGACCGTATCCTTTTTTAGGGATCGCAGGACGCCGGAAGGAAGCGTAGGAGTGGAGGCTTGCACAGTCTTATCGGTTATGATCGGCCGGGTGGTATCTGCATGGATGCTGGTTTTTGTCCGGTGTGGCGGTGGGGAGGCTTTGGCCAGCGGGGACGGAGCGGTCTTGGCCAGCGACGGCGGAACGGCGGCGGGTGCTGAAGCGGTCGCGGCCCTGTCAGGCTGGCGCGGAGAATCTGCGGCCACCCGGGAGGTATCGGCCGGGCGCCGTGCTGCATGGCTGGCGACAGACGCTTCCCGTTTGACCGTGGGTTTATCGACGAGCGTATACCAGGCCGTAAAGCCTAGCCCCACCAGCAGGATGACGGCCGCGGCCACCCTGAACCAGGGCAGCAGGATCGGTTTTTTCCCAGGCGCTACCCGGGCATCGAGCCGGGAACGCAGTTCGGCGAGGTCCTTATCCACAGGAGCGTGGGTGTGCAGGCCTTCGAGCGCGTCCGCCAGGAACGGATCATCGAGCGCCAGCTTTTCCAGGCGGTGCATTTCTGCCGGCGGAAGCTCTCCCCGCAGGTATTTTTGCACGTCCGTCGTGGACCAGGGACTGATATGATTGTCTGGATTATTCATTGGTTGCTTTCGTCGCCGCAGCCGCCGGCATAGCGGGATCCTTCTGCTGCATACAGATCTTGAGATTCCGTCGGCCGTTCTGAATATGGCTGCGTACTTTGTTCCAGGCCATGCCAGTGGCGGTCTCGATCTCTTTATAACACTTATCCTGCAGGTAGAACAGCTGGATCGCCGTGCGCTGATCGGGCGGAAGGGCTTCTATACAGGCGGATAGCTGATCGAACCGTTCTTCCTGTTCTGCTTTGTCCTTGAGATGCGATTCTTCGGCCGTTTGCATATTGTCCAGATCGAATGTCTGGACCCTGGCCTTTCCCAGGCGGCGTAACTTCATCAGACAGTGGTTCTTAGCCAGGGTATACAGCCAGCCCTTGAAATGCTCGACCTCGTGTTTCAGCAATTTTTGCGCTAGTTCCTCGAAGAGCTCCATGACAGCATCTTTGGCGCTCTCCGGTTCGCCGAGATATTTAAGACAGACCCCGTATAAAAGCTCGAGATAGCGCTGATAGAGTCCGGCCACTATTTTGAGATCGGATGTGGACCGGTAGGCGGCGATCAACTTGTCGTCGGGCTCGCCGGCTGCATTTGACGATATGTTCTTTAAAAAGGCCACTTGCTCCGCGTAAAATACTGATTTTTTCCAACAGGCCATAACCGTTTGGAAGATTGGGTGAACTGCGGTGGTTTACCGAAACGCGGGGTGATAACGATGAAGCGTTTCGCGTAGATATTCCCGGTCCAGGTGGGTATAGATCTCGGTGGTGGTAATACTTTCGTGGCCAAGCATTTCCTGCACGGCGCGCAGATCGGCGCCTCCTTCCACGAGGTGCGTGGCAAAAGAATGACGGAAGGTATGCGGCGAGATATTCTTGGTGATGCCAGCCTGCGCGGCCAGGCCCTTGAGCATTAAAAAGATCATCACTCGGGTGAGCCTGGTTCCCCGGCGGTTGAGAAAGAGGATGTCTTCGTTTCCCGGTTTCAGCAGAACGCGGGGCCGCAGGTCCTGTTGATAGATGCGGATGTATTTGGCGGCGGCATGGCCGATAGGGACCAGCCTTTCCTTATCCCCTTTGCCGATGACGCGGATATAGCCCACGTCCAGGTAGAGACAGGAAATGCGGAGATTGACTACTTCGCTGACGCGAAGCCCGCAGCTGTACATGGTCTCGAGGATGGCTTTGTTTCGGCCTCCTTCGGGTTTGCTCAGATCGATGCTTCCGATGATGGCTTCGATCTCTTCGAAGCTCAGGACGTCCGGCAGGGCGCGTTTCAGTTTGGGGGATTCCAGCAGGGTGGTGGGGTCGACCTTGACGATCTGCTCGATTAGACAGTATTTGAAGAACGAGCGGATGCCGGAGAGGATACGGGCCTGCGAAGCGGCGTTCAACTCAAGGCCTGAGATCCATTGCAGGAATTGCTGGAGATCCCTGAGCTCCACGGCATCCGGCGCTTTCAGCGAGCCGGCGGCCTGCAGAAACTGCGTCAGCTTGTCGATATCCCGTAGATAGGCTTCGATGGAGTTGGCGGAAAGCGATCGTTCCAGCTGCAGCCAGGCTTTATAGCCTTTCTTGTAGGGTTCCCACATGGTCACAATATAGATAAAGTGGGCGAGACGCGGGACGGGTCTTTGTCCTATATTTGCGGCCATGGCAACAGTAGATCTACGCAAGTTCAAACAGGTGGTGAACCGAAACAAAGGCCGGATGCGGCGTTTTCTAAGCTGGTTGGAGAAAAATCCTCCCAAGAAACTTTTACCCATGCAGATACAGGCGGATGAGGAAACATGGAAGCGCACGGATTGTCTGCATTGCGCCAACTGTTGCAAGACGATGTCTCCGACCTATACGCGGGAAGATGTCCGGCGGATATCGAAACATCTGGGCATGACGCAGGCCGCTTTCCGGGAGAAATGGCTGTATAAAGATAAGACGGGCGACTGGATGAATGTGAAACAGCCCTGCCAGTTCCTGGACCTGAAGACCAATATGTGTGATATCTATGCCGTGCGGCCTAGGGACTGTGCCGGTTTTCCGCATCATACCAAAAAGAAGATGAACGCCGATTACATGCATATGTTCAAACAGAATGTCGAATATTGCCCGGCTACTTACCGGCTGGTGGCGGCGATGTTCGAAAAGGTAAAGGGAACACTTGCCCCGTTCAAAGAAAAGGAGACCGGTTCCTTATAGATATATGTCTTCGAACAGGACGATCTCCGGTGATTGCTTTTTACCAATGGTAATTGCCAACACATCATACTGCACCCGGCGATAGGCCGGTCTCCGGCAAAGCCAGCCCGCAGCTCCCTGCATCATATTTTCGATCTTTTTTCGGCTAACGCCTTCTTCCGGTTGGCCATAGACGAGGGATCGGCGTGTCTTGACTTCGATAATATGTAAAATGTCTCCCCGCCCGGCGATAATATCTACTTCATAACGGTGATACCGCCAGTTGCGGCACAGGATCGTGAAGCCGTGACGAATCAACCAGGCGGAAGCCAGATCTTCGCCCTCGCGGCCGAATTCGAGCCGCGGTGAGATTGTGCTGCTTTTTTGATTAACTTGGCCCACAGTTTAATAACATGAAAAAAGAACAAAAGGTTTTCAAATTACAAGGGAAAGTGCAGCATTATGCCTGGGGTGGTTCCGCATATATTCCCGAGCTGTTGCAGATGGAAAATGGCGATCGGCGGCCTTTTGCCGAGTATTGGATGGGGGCGCATGACAACGCGCCCGCGGAGTTGCAGGACCAGGAAGGAACGGCTTTCCCGCTGAACAAATACATCGGGCAGCATCCACACGAGACGCTTGGTTCGTATACAGAAGGGCGTTTTGGGCGGCTGCCTTATCTGTTGAAGATACTCGATGTAAAAGACATGCTCAGTATCCAGGTGCATCCTACCAAACGGACTGCGGAGCTGGAATTTGCGGCGGAGAACAAAAAAGGTGTGGCGCTGAATGCGCCGGACAGGAATTATAAGGACGACAATCACAAGCCGGAGCTGATGCTGGCGCTTAGCGAGTTCTGGCTTTTGCACGGATTCAAACCGGAAGAGGAGCTGACGCGAATACTGCATGCCGTACCGGAGCTTGCTTTTCTCGCGCCGGTCTTTGTGCGGCGAGGTTATCAGGAGCTCTATCGCATGGTGATGGAGATGCCGCAGGCGGAGGTCAATCGGGTGCTTCAACCTTTGCTGGACCGTATCCTGCCCTTGTATAAAGAAGGCAGGCTGAATAAACAGGAAGAAGATTTCTGGGCGGCGAGGGCTGCCGTGACTTATGACGAACCCGGGAAGATCGACCGGGGTATCTTTTCCATCTATTTTTTCAATCTGCTGAATCTGCATCCCGGGGAGGCGATCTTCCAGGATGCGGGTCTGCCGCATGCGTATCTGGAAGGGCAGAATGTCGAGATTATGGCCAATTCGGACAATGTGTTGCGCGGAGGTCTTACGCCCAAGCATGTGGATGTGCCCGAACTGCTGAAGCATGTGCGGTTCGAGGCCACGCATCCGCGGATCATCATGGAAGAATTTGGCCCGGGGCGGATAGCGGTCTACCATACGCCGGCGCCGGATTTTGAACTGAGCAAGATGAGCTTGTTACAGGGCGAGAGCCTGACCATGAGGGC
>DASZOW010000248.1:0-1855 GCA_035550615.1 Puia sp. | reverse complement strand
TCACCGAATATTCACCGACACCAAAGAACAGAATATGAATCAGCTAACACAACGCCCATCGCGCGTCCTCATCATCTTCGCCTTTCTGGCTATCTATATCATCTGGGGAACGACCTATCTCGCAATCCGTTATGGATTGCTGGGAATGAAACCCTTTGTGCTCAATTCACTGCGGTACGGACTGGCCGCCGTCATCATGTTTGCATGGTGTGGCGTGCGGAAACTGCGGATGCCCACATGGAAGAACGCCAGGGTCCTGATCCTCAGCGGGCTTCTTATGTTGGTGGGCGGTACCGGTCTCGTCGTCACCGGCGAGCAGTATATCGGCTCCGGCGCCGCGGCCATGATCATCGCCACCGAACCCCTCATGTTCCTACTTTTCGACAGGAAGAACTACAAATCATATTCCCCCGCCACCTTCATCGGGATGGTCCTCGGCTTCACAGGAATTTTCATCTTCACCCATTTTGCCACCGGTGAGGCCGACGCCCTGACCATCGGCGCCGCCAATGTGGTCAAAGGAACCCTCCTCGTGTTGACCAGCGCCTTGTTCTGGGTGTCGGGGACGCTCGTTCTCGGCCGGGTCAGGGACAATGACGCCGCGCCCATCGGCAATGCCGCTTGGCAACATCTCGCCGGCGCCGTCGGGTGTATCTTCATCGGTGTCTTCCGCGGAGACTGGAACAGTTTCCATCCGGCTCAGGTGCCTGCTGAATCGTGGATCGGTCTCGCCTGGCTCCTGTTCATGGGCAGCCTCGTCGCCTTCCTCGCGTTCATGTTCTTGGTAAAGGTGCAGCCGCCCGCCGTCGTCAGCACACATACGTACGTAAATCCCATCGTCGCCGTGATCGCGGGGTGGTTGGTGGCCGGCGAACACATCGGCGGTCCGCAGTTGATGGCCCTCGGTATGGTCCTGCTTGGCATGCTGCTGGTCCAGGCCCCGAAGCTCAGGCGGCTGAAGACCTTCAGGCGGCTCAACCTGTCCACCCGCCGGAAAGCCACGCCATCCTCTTGCTGAAGCCCCGCGGCCGCCGCATAGACTGGGCACACCTGCAAATATCTACCGTCCCCGGCAGGTCCTGGTCCATTAGCTTTTTATTGTCTAATGCGCTTTTTCTTGTAGGTTTGCCCGCAAATTCCGTCTATGGTCGTCAACCTCAGCGAAAAATACTCCCTCCTGTGCGATTGGATCTCGGAGATCCGCGACGAGGAGGTACAGCGGGACCGTATGCGCTTTCGCCGCAACCTCGAACGCATCGCCGAAGTCGCCGCACTGGAGATCAGCAAGACCCTACCCCATACCGAAAGAGAAGTCCAAACCCCTCTCGGCACCGCCATCGTCAAAGTCCTCAGGGACCAGCCCGTCATCACCTCGATCCTCCGTGCCGGCCTCCCCATGCACCACGGCCTACTCAATTATTTCGATAAGGCCGACAACGGCTTCATCTCCGCCTATCGCAAACACAACCGCGACGGCAGTTTCGAGATCAGCCTCGAGTACGTCTCCTGCCCCGAGCTCGAAGGCCGCGTCGTCGTCATCTCCGACCCCATGCTCGCCACCGGCGCCTCACTGGTCAAGACTATACAGTATCTGCGTGAGGAGGGCCATCCCGCCGAGATCCATGTGGTGGTGGCGATCGCGTGCACTGTCGGCATCGAGTTCGTGCTGCGTAGCGAACCCCAGGCAAGGATCTGGTGCGGCGCCATCGACGACGAGCTCACGGCCAAGGGCTACATCGTCCCCGGTCTCGGCGATGCCGGCGACCTCGCCTTCGGCTCCAAAGCCCAAATGTAACCCGAGCCCCCTGTTCCCGCGCCCACGCTCGCAAAGCCACCCCCCACCACCCCACCTTTG
>DASZOW010000247.1:0-6619 GCA_035550615.1 Puia sp. | reverse complement strand
ACCACTTCGTCGGGGTTGACGCCCCTCTTGGGTTTCTTTCCAAAGAACTTCTCTACGATCTCCTGCACCTTCGGGATACGGGTGCTGCCACCGACGAGGATCACCTCGTCGATCTGCGAAGCGGACACACCGGCATCCTTCAACGCCTGCTCACAGGGTTTCAGACACCTTTCGAACAAGGTATCGGAAAGCTGCTCGAACTTGGCGCGGGTCAGCTTCTTCACCAGGTGTTTGGGAACGCCGTCCACCGCCGTGATATAAGGTAAGTTGATCTCGGTCTCACTCGAGCTGGACAGCTCGATCTTGGCCTTTTCGGCAGCTTCTTTCAGCCGTTGTAACGCCATGGGATCTTTGCGAAGATCGACATTCTCGTCCTTCTTGAACTCGTCCGCCAGCCAGTCCATGACCACCTTGTCGAAATCGTCCCCGCCAAGATGGGTATCCCCATTGGTGGATTTTACTTCGAATACGCCATCGCCCAGTTCGAGGATGGAGATATCGAACGTACCCCCGCCAAGGTCGAATACGGCGATCTTTTCGTCCTTCCCGGCCTTGTCCAGGCCGTACGCCAGTGCGGCAGCCGTAGGCTCGTTCACGATACGGCGGACTGTCAGCCCGGCAATCTCACCGGCTTCCTTTGTCGCCTGACGCTGTGCGTCGTTAAAATAGGCGGGAACAGTGATCACCGCTTCGGTTACTTCCTGACCCAGATAATCTTCGGCCGTCTTCTTCATCTTCTGCAGGATCATGGCCGAAATTTCCTGAGGCGTATATAAACGGCCGTCGATATCGATCCGGACCGTGTTGTTATCTCCTTTTACTACCTTATAGCTCCAATGGGTGATCTCGTTGGTCACTTCGTCATACCGGCGTCCCATGAACCGTTTTACTGACATAATGGTGTTCACGGGGTTGGTAATGGCCTGACGCTTGGCAGGATCACCTACCTTTCTTTCTCCGTTCTTCAGGAAACCCACGATCGACGGTGTCGTACGGCGACCTTCATCGTTGGCGATCACTACGGGCTCATTTCCCTCCATGACAGCTACACAACTGTTCGTTGTCCCGAGGTCGATTCCGATAATTTTTCCCATATAGTTTATATGATTTTAAAGGTTTTACAAGTTATTTCTCCGGTACACAGTCAATGATTATGCCACGGCATGCCAATCTGCCATTTTTTCACTCTGCCAGCCGGGCGGCTGACAATGATCCGGCCGGTAATAGATGTTCGCCTGAGAAGCTATCCTTGCCCGCTCGGCCAAAACCGATCGCCCAATGGCCCGCCACTAGCGCTCTGGGCAGCCGAAAACTCCCACCCGGACGGCTTGGGCGCCGACCCTAGCGAACCACTTTCTAGCGGACTACCTCCAATACCGGCTTTAAGGAATCCCCGCGGAACACGAAATCCGCCACCTCGTCGACCCCGGGCGTAGTAGAATTAAAGGAAATACCGGTCCCCGCCATTTTGACCATACATATATCGTTCTCCGCATCCCCGACTGCCACCGAATCTGCCACACTGATGCCGAACCGGTGCAGGATATACTGGAACATATTGGCCTTGCAATGATCGTGTTCGCATTGGCTGAACCGGTCCTTTAACAGTTGGGAAGGGATCTTCACCTCACCCGTGGCCACGCTTTTCCGGAACTCAAGCTCGTTCCCCAGCGTAAAATCGAGACCCAGCAGGTTCTTGACATGATTGGCAATGGCATGATAGCTGTCGCTGATGATCCCGCAGACATACCCTCTCACCTGTAGCTCGCGGATCACCTGTACCGCATCCCCGATCAGGGGAATAGATTCCACGACATGGATCAGTTCCGCAAAGGTTCTGCCTTCCAATAGCCGCGCAATCTTCTGCGTTTTGATATAATCGCTTTTCTGCTGACGCAGGATATCCTGTAACTCCCTGGTAAAACCGAAATGCTCGGCCGCCTTCTGGATAAAGCTTCCCTGCAGCAGCGTATGATCCATATCGAATACGATCATCTTCCGCGGCTGACGGGTCATCTCCTTGAGGGCGAACTCTACCTGTTCCCGCATTGCCGGTGGCGCGTCTTCCTCCTGACGCCGGCTGCTATCGAAGATATTCACCCGCTTGAAGATCGCATTGGCGACCTGTTTGGCCATCCGGCTCAGCACATGCAACGGCTGCCCATCGTTGTCCATCTCGCCGACACAGACCTCGGCGATCCGCGCCTGCACCTGGTGCATATCGATCAGCAACCCGATGTCCACGCCGTAATCATTGTCGAATTCGACCTTTTGAAAAATGCTCTTCTTACCCGCGATCATCCCGCTCAGCGGCTGTTTGAATTTCAGCAGATGCGGAAAAAAAGTATCCAGCAGCGGCTTGGCAAGGATCTCCGCCATCCGGCCGCTCTGCCGCTCGAAATATGATTTCACGAAATCGGCTTCCCCGCTGATCAGCGGAGCCGTTAATTTGCCTACGATATCCTCCTCATAGCCGGGAAGATCCGGCTCCATAAACACAAGGATCTCGTTCTTTGCCATCATCATCCCTTCCCGCATGGAATCCCCTTTGCCCACATGAGTGCTCGTGATCACTTTGACGTCTTCCTTTCTGGCTTCGGCGATCGTATCGTCCGTCGACATATCATCGACCACAATGATCTCATTCACGAGCTCGTTTCGCTTGGCTTGACGAATGACCTGGCGGATCGTCTTTTCTTCATTGAGAGCGGGAATGATGACTGTAACCATAGGCTAATTTGGGTAATGCAACCTGCAAAATTACGAAATTTGATCCAGCTACGTCTAAAATTGTGCCAGCAAGTTGATATAAGAAACTGACAAACAAGATTAAAATTGGTTCATCGAATTTTAATCCATCGGCGGGATAGCTAGTCTATCTGCCCCTTTTCTGTCTCCGTCTTGAAGGTGAAATTCTTTTGGGTCAGATAGCTGAACGTCACGACGATGATCGTGGTCAGGATCTTGGCTATCGTGGGATAGACATGGAATTGTTCTACGAATAGCTTGATGAAGATATAGTTTAGGAAAAGACAGATGATGACCAGCAAAAAATAGCGGAACAGCTGCACCTTTCCATGAAGCGTACTTTCTGTAAACACAATATTCCGCATCAGAAAAAATCCCATGGGAAAACTGAAACACCAGGCGATGATAATGGAAGCGATGTGCGGCTTGATCGCAAAAAATCCCAGATCGACATCGTGCTTGTGAAGGATAAAATTGTAGCCTACCGCATACATCACGATATCGACAATGGTATTGCTTCCCCCGCAGGCCGCATACCTGAAGGTCTGCAAAGGCATGACCCGGCTGAACGGCGGATAGAAGAAATCAATAAAGGCGATAATTCGTTTTTTCAGTAGCTGTGCCATCACATTACTCCCCTGGATCGTCCGGCTTCTGCCGGCAGGGCCAAAGATACTTACAAACGGCCGCCCATCCAAATATGTGCAGGAGATATGCAGCCGGAAAGCCCAACTTGCATTACTTTTGCACCCAATCTGTGGAAAATGGAACTTATCAGTCAGATCAGGACGGCAACCCGCCAGGCGCTCATCGATCTTTACCAGCATACGCTGCAAACCGGCGACATCCTCGTCAATGAAACGAAACCGGAATTCGAAGGCGACTATACGGTTGTGTTGTTCTCCTTCGTCAAGCTGCTGAAAAAGGATCCCGGGACGCTGGGAAATGAGCTGGGTGCGGCCCTCGTCGCAGCCAACCCCGGCCTCTTTGCACGTTATAATGTGATCAAAGGATTTCTGAACCTCTCTATCGCCGACAGCTACTGGCTGGAATTCCTCCACCGCCAACACGACAACCCGGACTTCGGCCGCAAACCGCGTCATGGCAAAAAGGTGATGATCGAATACTCGTCACCCAATACCAACAAACCGCTCCATCTCGGTCATCTGCGTAATAATTTCCTCGGCTGGAGCATCGCCGAGATCTATAAGGCCAACGGCTACGATATCGTCAAGACCTGCATCGCCAACGACCGCGGCATCCATATCTGTAAAAGCATGATCGCCTGGCAGCTGTTCGGCAACGGCGCCACGCCACAAAGCACCGGCATCAAAGGCGACCATCTCGTCGGCGACTACTACGTGATGTTCGGCGCCGAACACAAAAAACAGATGGCGGAACTCATCGCCGCCGGCATGGACGAGAAAACGGCCGAGCGCGAAGCGCCGATCATGAAGGCGGCGCAGCAGATGCTGGTGGACTGGGAAGCCGGCAAACCGGAAGTCATCGAACTGTGGAAGACGATGAACACCTGGGTATACGCCGGATTCGACGAGACCTATAAAAGAATAGGCAGCGATTTCGACAAGGTCTATTACGAAAGCAATACCTATCTGCTCGGCAAGGAACTGGTGGAACAAGGCCTTGAAAAAGGCGTTTTCGAAACCGAACCGGATGGGAGCGTCTGGATCGACCTCACGGCCGATGGGCTGGACCGCAAGATCGTACAACGCCGGGACGGTACCGCGGTCTACATCACCCAGGATATCGGTCTGGCCGTAAAAAAATTCGAGGAGTTCCATTGCGACGAAAGCATCTATGTCGTCGGCGACGAGCAGAACTATCACTTTAAAGTCTTAAAGCTCATCTGTCAGAAACTGGGGCTGCCCTCCGCCGACGGCATCTTCCATCTGAGCTATGGCATGGTCGAACTGCCTACCGGCCGGATGAAAACGCGCGAAGGCACCGTCGTCGACGCCGACGACCTGCTGGACGAAATGATCGCCGAAGCCGGCCGTAAGACCAAAGAACAGGGCAAGACCGAAGGCTTCAGACTGGAAGAGCTGGAAGAACTATATGATATCATCGGTATCGGCGGGCTCAAATTCTTTCTCCTGCGCGTCGACCCGAAAAAAAGGATGGTATTCAACCCCGAGGAATCCATCGATCTTCACGGCTATACCGCCACCTTTATTCAATATGCCTATGCGCGCATTCGCAGCATCCTGAGGAAAGAAGGCGATGCCGTACTAAGCCAGGTCCACGAACCGCTCCTGCCGCTCGAAAAAACATTGACGATCACCTTGGAGAAATTTTCGTCCGTCCTCGACCAGGCCTGTGCGGAGATGAGCCCATCGGTGATAGCGGCCTATGCCTTCGAGCTGGCTAAGACATTCAATTCTTTTTACGCCGAACACAGCGTCTCCGGCGCCGAAACCCCGGACAAAAAGATCCTTCGCCTCCAGCTCTGCCGGATGACCGCGACAGTCCTCCGTTCCGCCATGAATGTGTTGGGAATCCGGGTTCCGGAAAGAATGTGATCACTTGAGCACCACCGCGCCAAGCGGCGGCAGATGCACCGTGAGCTCATACCAGCCCTCCTCCCCCGTAGGCCTTACCGGTATCGCCGGGTTATTGGTGTCGCCCGTCCCCCAGTATTTCCGGTCATCGCTGTTGAAGATCTCGGTCCATGCAGTCTTCCCATGAGTGTACACTTTCCAGTCCCGCCGGACGACAGGCGTCAGGTTCAGGATCACAAGCAGATCGCCGGCGCCGCTCTTCCCCTTCCGGCGATAGACGACCACGCTCTCCGCGCGATGCCGCAGATCCACCCATTCGAACCCATACATATTGAACTGGTTCTCGTACAACGCAGGCTCCCTCCGCAATAGCAGGTTCAGATCGCGCACGCAGTCCTTGAGCAGACGATGCGCGTCATATTGCAACAGGTGCCAGGGCAGCTCCGTCTTGTAGTTCCATTCGGTAGTGGCGCCGAACTCGTTGCCCATGAACAGCAGCTTTCCGCCGGGATGCGTCAGCATATACGTATACAATAACCGCAGATTCGCAAATTTCTGCCAGTCATCGCCCGGCATCTTATAGATCATCGGCGACTTGCCATGAACGACCTCGTCGTGGCTCAGCGGCAACACAAAGTTCTCGTCATAATAATACATCAGGCTGAACGTGAACTTGTCCTGGTGATGCCGGCGGTGCACAGGGTCCAGCTTGAAAAAATCCAGCGTATCGTGCATCCAGCCCATCATCCATTTCATGCCGAAACCGAGTCCACCCGAATAGGTCGGCCGGCTCACCCCCGGCCAGTCCGTCGCTTCTTCGGCAATGGTCTGTACATCGGGGAAATCCCGGAAGATCGTGGTGTTCAGGTCCTTGATAAAAGCGATCGCTTCCAGGTTCCCGTCTCCGCCATACTCGTTCGGCTCCCAGGCGCCCTCCTGCCGCGAATAGTTGAGCTTCAGCATCGAGCTCACGGCGTCTACCCGTATTCCATCGGCATGGAATTTATCCAGCCAGAAGCGCGCATTGCTGATCAAAAAGGACTTGACCTCTCCCCGGCTATAATTGAAGATATAGCTGTTCCAGTCGGGATGAAACCCTTTCCGCATGTCCGCATATTCATAGGTGTTGGCCCCATCGAACAGGTAGAGCCCGTGATAGTCATAAGGAAAATGGCTGGGCACCCAGTCCAGGATCACGCCGATCCCCTCCTGGTGAAAGGCCTCCACCAGCGCCATAAAACCCTGCGGATCGCCGAATCGCGACGTGGGAGCATAGTAACCCGTTCCCTGGTAACCCCAGCTGCCGTCAAAGGGATGCTCCATCACCGGCATCAGCTCCACATGGGTAAACC
>DASZOW010000246.1:0-10588 GCA_035550615.1 Puia sp. | reverse complement strand
ATATCCGCTCTCAAAATGGCATCTATATTCGGAATTCGACAATGGCGTACCGTCGGGCGGGCGGATCGAAACGGTGCGATTGTTCGGGCTGATCGCCGGCTTTATTTTGCTGATCGCGTGTATCAATTTTATGAATCTAAGTACGGCGCGGAGTGAACGGCGCGCGAAGGAGGTGGGTATCCGGAAGGTAGCGGGAGCCGGGAGGGGACTACTTGTCGGGCAATTCATCACGGAAGCTTTCGTGCTGGCCTGTATAGCCGGTGTTCTGGCCTTTTTGGTGGTGGAACTGGTATTGCCTTATTTCAATCAGCTGTTTCAGGCTAAGTTGTCGGTACCCCTGGCATCGGCAGGTTTCTGGCTTTGTGTTGCCGGGTTTATTATGTTTACGAGCCTGCTTGCCGGAAGCTATCCGGCGTTTTATCTTTCGGCTTTCAAGCCGGCGAGCATTTTCCGGAAGCAATTCCGAAAGAGCCATCATGTTTTTGCGCCGAGGAAGGTGTTGGTGGTTTTACAATTCAGTTTTGCCATTGTGCTGATCATCAGTACGCTGGTCGTTAGGAGTCAGTTGCGATATATCGAGGACAGGAGCGTCGGTTATGATATGAAGGATCTGATCTATGTAAATTTTGCAGGCGATATCGGGAAGAACTATGGGGTGATCCGTGAGGAGCTGTTGTCTTCGGGCGTTGCGGAGTCCGTGACGAAGACCTGGGAGCCGATCGACTATGGTGGTGGTCGTACCTGGGCGCTGCGTTGGCAGGGAGAGGAGCCGAAGGATACGCCCACGGATATCAGGCTTTTTTCAGAGGATCAGGGATTGATGAAGACGGCGGGGATGAAACTGGTTGCCGGCAGGGACATCGATATATACCATTATCCGACCGATAGCCTGGCGATGTTGTTGAATGAAACGGCGGTGAAGACGATGGGCTTTCAGAATCCCATCGGCCAGATCATCAGGGACCCATATTCGAAACGAGCCTGGCATGTGGTCGGGGTAGTAAAGGACTATGTGGTGGATGTGCCCTGGGAGAAGACGCCGCCGGTGGTTATCGAAGGGCCTGCATCAGATTTCCGGAGCCTGGCGATCAGGTTCGCAGCGGGGTTTGCGACGGCGCAGGGTTTGGCGCAGGCTGAGCGGATCTTTAAGAAATATAATCCGGCATATCCTTTTGACTACACGTTCGTGGACCGGGAGTTTGCCACCAATTTCGACGACAACCGGAGAACGGGGGAAATGATGGGGATCTTTGCTTCGCTTGCCATTTTTATTTCGTGTCTGGGGTTGTTCGGGTTGTCGGCTTTTGTCGCCGAGAGCCGGGTCAAGGAGGTCGGTGTGCGGAAGGTGCTGGGGGCTTCGGCACCGGGGATTGCGAGGCTGTTGTCAATGGATTTTGTGCGGTTGGTGGTGGTCGCGATGGTCATTGGAGCGCCGGTGGCCTGGTATGCGATGAATCGCTGGTTGGCGGATTATGCATATCGCATTAGCATTGGCTGGGGGGTATTTGTATTTGCCGGGCTGCTGGCCGTGGCGATTGCGGTGGTGACGGTGAGTTTTCAGGCTGTTAGCGCCGCGATGGTGAATCCGGTTAGGAGTTTACGGAGTGAGTGAATGTCCGGCGAACGGCTGGGTGCGGCTTTGGGTTGGCGGGTTTAGGCCATGCGGTGGGTGGGGCGGGGATAGCCGGGTTGGAAGCAGGATTCGGTGATCGTGCGGATGGTGCAGACGGATCGTATTTCGGTTTCGGCGATGGCGGTTGCGAGGAGCCGGGAGAGTGTGGCCGGTTCGGTTTGGATACGGGCGTTGATGAGCAGCGTGGCTTTTGGAGCGGGTTGCGGTTGGGGGTGGCCGGTGGTTCCGGTGGCTGTTATGCTTATCCTGGTGTGGCCGTCGAGCAGGAATTTCAGGTGGCCGATGGGGTGGTTGGTTTTAGCGATGCGGCGGATGAGGGCGAAGGCGGCGTGTTGCGCGGTTTCTTGCGGGCTGGTAATTTCCAGCTGTTGGTCGAGCCAGGCCAGTTTTGCTTCGCCGGCGCCATAGGTGTCGTAGTCGATGTCGAGCGAGGGGAGGTCTTTGGTGAAGGCCATGGCATCGAGCGTTTCGAGCCAGCGGGCGATATGTTCTTCGTCGAATGAATTTTGGAATAGGATGGTTTTCCCCGGATAGCGGGCTTGCATGTTGGCGATTAGCCCCGCCGGCGATTCGAGCAGGTCCGTCTTGCTTACCACTATCACTTGTGCTTCTTCCAATTGTTTATCGTAGATATAGTTTATGGTTTCGTCGAAGCCGGTGGGGCTATTCAGCAGCTGGGCATCGGCGAAGGTGGTCATGGTGGTGCGCCATTCCGGGTGTTGTTGCAGCAGAGGTTTTAGTACGGCGGCGACGAGGTCGGTGCAGGAGCCCACGGATTCGGCGAAGATCACGCCTGACTTTTCGAAGCCATTGCCGGCGCGATCGATCAGATAGCGGATGATGGCGTCGAGATCGTTATAATTACAGCAGAAGCAGCCGTTGGTGACCTGGCCGGACGGGATGCCGAGATGGGTAAAGAGATCGCCGTCCACGAGGCGGGAGCCCTGGTCGTTGGTGATGACCGCTACCGGGATGTTTTGTTTTGATAAGAGCCGGCAGGCCTGGCGGATGGCCGTCGTCTTGCCGCTTCCGAGGAAGCCGCTGAGGAGGTGGAGTTTTAGGGGAGAGGGTTCACGTATGGCCTTTATCGTGATATCGAAGGTAAAATCATCGTCGGCGTTTTCCTGTCCTTTTTTCAGGTAGATCTTTGCGGTCTGACCGGGCGTGAGTCCTTCCAACTGGGACTGTAGCGTTTTCGAGATAGCCGGGGAGCCGTGCAGATAGGAGGTGGTCGTTGTTTCCAGCACTTCTCCGCGGCCGTTCTTCATGATATAGCTGATATAGACGATGGTGTTGTTGCGGATCATGCGATCTTAATGTTTTCTATGGGGATGGCGCCGTAGGCTACTTTGACGGTGGCCTTACCTTGTTGCAGCGTAACCGTCCCGAATCCGGTGGCGGTAGAAAGGAAGCAGGTGAAGTCGCCGATCTTCGAGTCGATGTGAAGGGTTTTATCGACCGCGTCGTAGCGCAGACCGGTGAGACCTTGCAGGAGGCCGTAGCTCGACATGGCCCTGGCGTACCAGTGGCCGCATTCATATTCATCGAAGGGGTTGCGGATCCGGCCGTCGTAGCGGTCACGGGCGATGCGTACGATATCGAGACCTTGCTCCGGGTTACCTGTGCACATGAGGTGGGAGGCGACCTGGTATTCGATGCCTGTCCAGACCTCGTCGCTATAGACGAAGGGTAGCGAGAGCCGGCCGCCTTTTGGCCAGGTGCAGAGCAGGAGACCGCCTTCCTGACCCAGGGCATAGGCCGGGCGTTGGGGGTTGGCGTGTTCCCTGAGGTCTTTGCGAAGATTGTATTTGTAGACGGCGAGCAGGTGGCTTTTTATCTTTTGGGGGTCGACGAAGTCGTCGAGGCCGCACATCTTGCCTATCCAGGCGCCGAGGACGCCATCGCTCAGGCAGCCTTTGCCGTATTGGTATTTGGGTCCTTCCTTTTGAAGGAGGGCTATCGCTTCCGGCGAATAGTCACCCCCATAGGACTGCGCTTTGGCGGGATCGGGCGCATTCAGGTTTTTGTATTCGATCTCCTGGAAGAAGTACTCGCCGTCGTAGAGGTTTGTTTCGAGATAGCGGCGGCCTTTGTCGTAGAGAGTTTTGTAGGTATCGACCGGCTGGTGGAGGTGTTCACCCATTTTGATGATGGCTGTCAGTGCGCCGAGGTAGAAGCTGGTGCACATGCCATCGGCGCCCCAGAATTCGATGTCGTAGGTGTTATGATGCGGTTCTTCGACGACGCCTTTTCCGCGTGGGTCCCAGGTATGGATGCAATAGTCCATGCTTTTTTTCACACGGGGATAGATGTCTTTGAGCCAGGCGTCGTCAGAGTTTATGTGCCAGTCGCGATAAACTTTCATGATGCCGCCGAGCTGGCCGTCGGCTGCGGCGTGGAAGTCATGTTTTGTCGGGCTGATCGGGAGATTGGCGCGGAAGCGTTGGTGGCCTTGTTCGTTTTGGTCTTCGCCGAATTCCGTGTTGCGCAGCGAGCGTTCGAGTTCGGGGAAGAGGTGGGGCATGGCCTGGGCGTAGTTCCAGACGTGTGTGCAGGACCCTTCGCAGCAACCTTCGTCATCGGCGCAGCCTTCCCAGGCCCAGAAGCGGCCGTCGGTTTGCCGCAGGGTAGTCGGCGATTTGAGGATGGTGAGGTTGGCGGCTACGGCTTCCATGACTTCGGGCGGGAGGGTACTGGCGTGGAAGGCGTTTCTGAAAAGAGTCGATTTATGATGCAGGTCGGCGTAGTTGTTCCGCCAGTATTTGCTTATCGCTTCTATGTTTTCGAAGTGGCCGCTGTACCAGGGCCGGTAGGTATCCGAAGCGGGCAGGCTATCGCCGATATGCAGGTTGGAATGCGGGAAATACCAGGCGGCCAGGATGCGGATGGTTTTTGTGGCGCCGGGGGCGAGGAGGAAGGGTACGAAGAGCGAGGCGCCAGGCGCGTCTTTGTCGACGGGGGCGGTATTTCGCGTCCGGCCTTCCTTGACCGTGTTCCAGGCCATGGTAAAGGGATCCCACCAGGCGCCGCGGAACCAGCAGTGGTCGACGATGGTGGCTGGGTCATCGCAGAAGGCAGTAAAGCTGTTGGTCGCTTGTTTTAAGACGAAGCCGTTTTGAATGGCGCCGATGCTGTTCTGCGCTCCCTGGACGTTGAGGGCAAGAAAGTTTTTTGTATTGAGAGAGAAGATGCCGTCGATGGCGGCTGCGTCTTTGTTTGTGAACGAGTATTCCAGTGCGCCGACGGGTAAGCTCGAATTGTCCTGGTCGGTGGGGATGAATGGGCTCCAACCGGTGATGGTTGTCTGTACCGGCATATCCGGGTCGAGGAGATCGATGGTAGCGTAGGGGAAGGCGGCTGTGAAGGTAGCGTGTGCAAAGCGGGGCAGGCCATAGGTAGCGCCGGCTTCGCCGTTGCCCGTGCCGCGGGGGCCGAAATATTTCCATGTGGGTACGGGGCCTTCGAGGATCTTTGCGCCGTTTTGGAGACCCTTGATGAACAGGGCTGCAAACATGGGCGGTTCGTTATATATTTCGGGGCGATTGCGGATGCTGAGATGAGAGATGGCTCCCGTGCCTTCGAGACAGAACATGCCGGCGCCGATGCCGCCGATGGGGAAGGCGATGCGGTTGAGGTATTCGCCGGTATATGGAGCGTTGTAAGCGCGATGGGGTTGATCGCCTGCGGCGATGGGCTGATCCGTTGCATCGGGTGTGGCGTTGCCGGTTCGGAGCAGGGCAGATGGGGTGGCGGCCATGCCGAGGCCGCCCATGGTCAATGTTTTTAGGAAGGTGCGTTTTTGCATGTGGCTATTTGGTTCGGTCGATAATTTACGACTTTTTGGGGGGTAATGAGCTGCCTTTAAGGTAGGACGGGGCAGGGGTGTGGGCGTCGCGGGGTGAGACGAGGGTGGCGTGGTTCAAGGATCCCGGGGGGGATTTGTTGTCGCCGGCGCAGTTTTGAGGTCTTAATTGCGTTGGATCAGGGAGTCGAGCTGGTTTTGCAGGGCTTTTTCCATGGCCTGGGCTTTGGGGATGAGGACTTCTTCTTCGATGTGGGCGTGTACGCGCAGGTCCTGTTCGAAGGTTTGCAGCTGCGAGAGGAGGATGCGGTACAGCGACTCGTTGGTCGTCGGGGGTTCGTAGAGGCGGATCGTTTGGCGGATGTCTTTGAGCTCGTCTTCGGTGTCGTGGTGTTCGCTGAGGAAGCGGTCGACGGAGTATTCGCTGTGGGACAGGAGGAAGCGGGAGAAGCCGGCGGGGCTGTGATGGGCTTCCTGGAGCAGGCCAAGATAGGGCAGCAGGGTCGTTTCTTCCGCATGGATATGTTCGGACAGGTCCTTGACATATTGATGGAAGAAGTTCTGCAGTGCGACGAGGATGGGATGATGGGATTCGTACTGGCCGGACAGCAGCACGATGCTTTGTTCGATCTCGGGCAGCTTTTTCTCCAGGTAATAGATATGGGTTCGCTGAATGTAATCCACGATCAGTGGGATCGGGAAGCTATCGAACTCCCGGGCATTGAATACCTTTTCCTCGAAAACCCGTAACAGGGCATCAATAAAATCCTTATGTTCGTCGGCTTGCAGCGGTTGGGTCGGATACCGTTGCATGACCTGGGGATAGAAGTCGCTATTTTCAGGCATGGTTCTCCTGGCTTTTAAGTATGCGGCGGTTTTTAGTCGTCGTAACCAGGCAAATGTAGCATAAATCCGGAAAAGTTCCTTCCCCCGGGAGTTCATGCCGCGAGGAGAATGTTCGCAATACTAATTCCGTATCTTCATTGAAGATCGGGCGGGAATAGCGAGGGGTGACCGCCGGAGCCGCAGACGGGTATAAATTTACGATGTCCGTGTCTTTAGATAGCCATGTGGAGGTATTTGCTCTTAATATTACTTTTGGCCGGGCGGGAAGCGACGGCGCAGGTCTGCACCGGTGGACTTGGCGATCCTATTGTGAACATCACGTTCGGGCAGGGATCGGGCCCGGGTCCGGCGCTGGCGGCGGGCATCACCAATCTCATTTATCAGGCGGCAGATTGTCCTAACGACGGCTATTATACGATCGCCAATCATACGAGCAGCTGTTTTGGCGCCACCTGGTTCTATCTGGGGCAGGATCATACCGGTAACCAGGATGGTTATTTCATGGTGATCAATGCCTCGTATCAGCCGAATGATTTTTATGTACAGACGGTCAGCGGGCTTTGTGGCAATACCAGCTATCAGTTTGCGGCGTGGGTATTGAACCTGGATCGGGGGCGGCCGGAGATCGAGCCCAATATCACCTTTACGATCGAAAAAACGGACGGCGCGGTGTTGCAGTCTTATCAGACCGGCGATATTTCACAGAACGTGGCTGCCACATGGAATCAGTATGCGTTCTACTTCAAGACCCCGCCGGGTATCAGCACGGTGGTCTTGCGGATGAGGAACAATGCTCCGGGTGGTATCGGCAATGATATCGCGTTGGATGATATCACGTTCCGGCCGGCCGGCTCTTCCATCAAGGCAGCGGTTACAGGGTTTCCCACCGATACGCTCAATTTTTGCGTCAATGCACAGCCGACGTTCGACATCGATGCGACGGTGGAAAGCTGTTATCCCTCGCAGAGCATACAGTGGCAGGTAAGTGCGGATAAAGGCCACTCGTGGACGGACATCCCGGGAGCGACCGGCGACAATATCACGATCACGCCGGCGGCGGCGGGGCTTTATCTCTATCGGCTTGCAGCCGCGCAGACCGGGAATCTGGGTGTCGCTACCTGTGAGGTGGCTTCGCCGCCGGTGGAGGTCAATGTGATCCCGATACCCCATCCGGCGATATCGATAGCGCTGGCGTCGGATGCCAACTGCGCCGGGTCGCCCGTGACGATCAATGCCACGCCGGTGGATGCGGGCAGTACCCCTTTTTATCAATGGCTGGTCAATGGGTCGGTGCTGATGTCGAGTACGGGGGGAACATTGAAGAGCCTTACCTCTTATTCGCTTGCCAATGGAGATGTCGTCCAGGCTACCATGACCAGTGACGCGGCGTGTCTGATTGGCAGTGGGGATGCGACGTCGAATCCTATTACGGTCGTCATCACGCCGATCCCGGTGACGGGGGTGAGCGTCGCCGCTTCCGAGACACAGGTCTGTGCGGACAGCGTCGTGGTGTTTACGGCTACCCCTCAGAATGGAGGGGTGAACCCGGGCTATGAGTGGCAGGTCGACGGAGCGCCGGTGGGCGGGCATTCGGCCGTTTTCACTTCGGCGGCGTTGCATGACGGGGATGTCGTGAATTGCACCATGACCGCCGATCTCGCGTGTAGCCAGCCCGTGAAAGATCCGCAAGGAGTAACGATGACGATCTATCCTCTGCCCGTGATCCAGCTGGATACCGGAGTGATCATTGCGGGTGGAAGCAGTATTCAACTGGAGCCGGTGGTGACCGGGTCGCTTGCCGGCTGGACGTGGACGCCGGCGACCGGTTTGGAGGATCCCATGGCATTGCAGCCCATCGCCAGGCCGGTGGGCAATACCGCTTATACCGTGGCGGTCGTGACGACGGATGGATGCAAGGCCAAGGCTACGGAGAAAGTAGAGGTATTCTATGATCTCAAGCTGCCGGCGGCATTTTCGCCGAATGGGGATGGGCGTAATGATGTGTTCCGGGCGCCGCCGCAGACGCCGGTGACGATACAGAGATTCGCCGTGTATAATCGGAAGGGGGCGATGGTCTTTTATACGACGAATGCGGGAGAGGGATGGAACGGGATGTTCAACGGGCAGCCGCAGCCGGCAGGCGTGTATGTGTGGTATATAGAATACAATAACCCGATAACGAAGACGGTGGGTGAGAAGCAGGGGACGGTGGTATTGGTCAGGTAGACGGGGAGGCCGGGGGGCATTAGGATTACCGGGATAAAATGATTATTTTGGACAGTTTTATTGTCTAGCTATGAGACCTTTTCTTCTCGCACTGGCTGCTGTTGTCGTTGTCTGTCCTGTCTTCGCCCAGGACTGGGCCGTGTTGAATCCGCACGATGATCTTTTCAGCAGTACTATTTTTGCGACTACCATGGACAAGTCGGGAAACGTGTATGCCGCGGCCAAGGCTGCCGACGGCTCGAATCAATATGTAGTTAGCGTGCTGAGCAATGGCAGCTGGAATCCCGTGGGGGGCGTGCAGACGTTGAAGGCCAATGGGATCATCTATGCGCTGGCGGCAGATTCTTCAGGGAATGTCTATGCGGGTGGCATGTTTTATGACTCTACGGGGAATTATTTTATAGCGAAATGGGATGGTACGCGTTGGTCGGAGCTGGGTAGCGGGACGGCGAAATATCATCCGAACGGGCTGATCTCTTCCCTGGCTACGGATAAGGCCGGAAACGTGTATGCAGCCGGGGAATTGACGGATACGTCGGGGAAGTACTATGTCTGGAAATGGGATGGCGCGAAGTGGTCGGAGCTGGGATCGGGGGCGCAGGCGTTAGGCGCCAACTCAATTATCTATAGTGTGACCGCAGATGGGGCCGGGAATGTCTACGCGGCAGGACAGTTTACCGATGCCGGCGGCGCGTATTATGTTGCCAGATGGGACGGCACCATGTGGACGGAACTGGCAGGTCTGAATGCCGATGGGGCTATCATCACATTGGCCCGGGATAATAGCGGGAATATCTATGCGGCGGGTGATTTCAAGGATGTCTCGGGGCATCAGTATGTGGCCAAATGGGATGGCAGCGGCTGGTCGGCGCTAGGGACGGGAGCGACGGCATTGAATGCCAATGGTGCGATCAACACCATTTTTGTGGACCAGGCGGGACGGATCGATGTGGCGGGTCATTGCACCGATACGACCTATGGATATTTCAGTATCTGGCGGTGGTCGGGTTCATCGTGGGCGGAACTACCTTTGACGCAGGGTATCCTGCCGGCAAATCAGTACATCAATACGTTGACCGCCGACAAAAGCGGGAATGTGTATGCGGCGGGCGATTTTACCGATAAGAACGGGGATCGTTTTGTAGCCGAGCTTTCGGGTGGTCATTGGAGCGAGCCCGGTTTTAACGGCTTAAAGCTCGACTTTGCGCCTAACGGCATCCAGAGTATGGCAGTAGATACGGCAGGCCATGTTATGGTAATCCTGAAGAATACCGATGCAGACGGCAGACCGGAGGTGTATCGCTGGAATGGCCTGGGATGGTCTCTTGAGATGCAGATGGCCGGCTCTCCGTCGGATGAACCTGCGCTTATGGGTCTGGCGCCGGATAGTCTTGGCCATATTTATGGATATGGAGGATTTCGGGATGGATACGGAGTGGCAAAATGGAGTGATAGCGGATGGGTAGAGTTACCGCTTCCGCCGGGCACTCAGAACTATTCATCGATCGGCAGTATTGCGACCGATAAAAAAGGGAATGTTTATCTATCCGCTGCCGGTGGAAGTTCGGATATGTACCGATGGGATGGTAACAACTGGACCAGCTATGGCAATGTGATGCAGGGGTACTATTATTTTGTCGTGGATTCCACAGGAATCGTCTATGGGGCATGGGATGACGGCGATTGGGATACTTATAATGTCATGCGGACCAATCTTGATGGGACGCAGACGTCGTTGGGTGGCGGTCCCTCGTTGCATCCGCTGAACGCGAACGCCTGGGTGCATGCGATGGCTTTCGATGCTAAAGGTAATCTGTATGCGGGTGGTAATTTTCCCGATAGCTCCGGCAATTCCTATGTCGGAAAATGGGATGGGCAGAAGTGGACCAAGCTGGGGACGGGCGAGGCAGGACCGGCTTTTGGCGATGGAAAGATAACCGGGATCGTATTTGACGACAGCGGTAATCTCTATGCGTCGTGTCAACTGGCGGGTTCGGACGGGACGGTGATCGGCAAGTGGGATGGAAGGAGCTGGACGACGTTTGTATCGAGCGACGAGACAGGCGACATGTTCTTTTCCG
>DASZOW010000245.1:0-20848 GCA_035550615.1 Puia sp. | reverse complement strand
CCCCGGAGATCATGGGTATAAGCTGCTGAAAAAGATCTTTCGCAACAGGCTGTGCCAGGGCCTGTTCGGCGTCCTGCCACCGGCCATAGGCGTGGGCATCGCCGGCTGGATGAGTCGTCGCAGCAGGGCCATGACGGGAGCCAGCGACGCCCATTTCCTGGGTGAGGATAAAGAATGGCTGATCATCTATTGCCGGGAAGTGCAGCGGTCGGAACGGTTCGATTATTATATCTTCGGTCACCGTCATCTGCCCATAGACTTTTTACTCGATGACACCGGCAGCCGGTATATAAATCTGGGTGACTGGATACGTTATTATACATACGCCGTATTCGAAGGGGACCAGCTTTCGCTGTTGAGCGAGACCCCCGAAACAGCCGGCAAGATCGTCCGTAAATGAGACCGTCTTACCACCATATTGTCCTGGTGGCCCTGGCCCTGGCCTTCAGCGGCGCGGCAAAGACACAGGAAACTTCTCCGCCGGCGACGCCACAGACGCAGCCGGCAGGCATGAGCGATTTTGTGCTGTCATTGACCGTCCCGCAGGACATCGTCGACTTCTCCGTGGACAACCTGGGGAATATCTATGTGCTCAACGCCGCCAATCAGCTCAAGAAGCTAAGCCCTAAAGGCGATTCCCTGGCGGTATTCAACGATGTCCGCCGCTATGGAAAGATCAGCCATATCGACGTCACCAATCCGCTGAAGATCCTGGTCTATTACCGCGAATTCACGACGATCATCGAGCTGGACCGTTTCCTCAATATCGTCAACACCATCGATCTCCGGAAACAGAACATCCTGCAGGCAAAGGCCATCGGGCTCGCCTATGATAATAATATCTGGGTCTATGACGAGCTCGACGGCATGCTCAAACGTATCGGCGACGACGGGTCCCTCGTGGACCAGACCACCGATTTCCGGCAGCTATTCGATTCCGTTCCCGACCCTACCGATATCGTCGACAAGGGCGACCTGGTCTATCTCTACGACCCGGCCAAAGGGGTATATATCTTCGATCACTACGGAACGCTGAAAACGCACCTGGATTTCCGCGGCTGGCAGGATTTCGATGTCATTGGCAAGAACCTGCTCGGCCATGACGACGGCCGCTTTTTGCGCTATGAGCCCGGTACGCTGAACATGCTGGAACAGCCCATCCCCCCGGCCTACCAGGGGGCTACCCATATCCATATTACACCGACGGTGATCTATGTGCTGAAAAAGACCGGTCTCCAGGTGTATTCGCGAAAATAGCTGCCGGTCCGGCCTCGATGACGATGCGCTCTGCCCGCGACAAGCCCGGCCTCGCCGCGAATTCAATATCTTTGCGACATGCACAGCATTTGGAGCATCATTGTCCTGGGCAATCCGCTGAGAAGCTACATCTTCGTCGCCATCACCATCCTCTTTGTTATCACGCTGAAACGGTTCATTTCCCGGCTCATCGCCAGGTTTATCTTCCGGTTTATCCGGCGGATGGGGGCGGGGCTCGACAAGTCGGCCTTTCTGGATCTTGTGGTCGGCCCTATAGGAACATTCCTGGTGCTGTTTGTCTCGCTGTCTTCCGTCGAAAAGCTGCATTTCCCCAGCGAGCTGGATTTCGATATCTATGAGGTCAAGTCGAAGACCATCATACAGGCCATTGCCGTCATCGTCCTGATCAGCGCCTTTTTCTGGCTGTTGCTGCGGCTGGTGGATTTTATTGCCGTGGTCCTGAAAACCAAGGCCCGCAAAGGCGGCGGCCCGCGTGACAACCAGATGATCGTCTTTATCCGGGATTTTCTCAAAGCCATCCTGGGTATCATCGGGGTGCTGATGATCCTCAGCTCTGCATTCAATGTAAATGTTTCCAGTATCCTGGCTTCCCTGGGGCTTGCCGGCGCCGCAGTGGCGCTGGCTGCCAAAGAGAGCATCGAGAATCTCATCGCCTCTTTCGTGATCTTCTTCGATAAGCCATTCAAGTCGGGCGACGTGCTCAAGGTCAACAATATCTCCGGGACGGTCGAGAAGATCGGCCTGCGCAGTACCCGGATCCGGACGGACCAAAAAACCTTTGTCACCGTTCCCAACAAACAGATGGTGGACAGCGTGGTCGACAATCTTACGCTCAGGACCCAGCGAAAAGGCGAGCTGAGACTGGAACTCAGCCTGTCAACGCCCGCGCAGAAGCTCGACAAGCTCATCGGCGGCATCAAAAACATCCTGGTAAAAGACAAGGTAGAGAACAGCACCGTTTTTCTCAATGACATTACGAGCTCGGCGTTTCTGATCAACGTGGATTATTTTACCTCACCGGTGGCGCAGGATGAGTTCAATGCGATCAAGCAACGGGTGAACCTGGATGTGCTGCGGCTGATGGAGGAGATGGAGATCGCTATTGCCGGTTCGAGTACGACGATCAATATCGATACCTGGGATGCCGCATCGGCGGCCGGCGCTTCGGCTGCCGCGCCCGATCGGTTCGGCCCTACTCCGCCGGCAGATCCAACGCGCGGCGCGCGTGGCTAGAGCTGAGCCTTCCATTCCAGCAAAAAGGCCTTGATCTGTTGGAGTCGTTGGATGACCTCGAAACGTTCTTCTGCCTTTTTGTTCTTTTTGAGAAATTCCTTGGCGCCTTCGATGGTGTATTTTCTTTGGCGAAGGAGATGATAGATCAGGTGGAGGTTCTTGATGTCTATCGGTCGGAAATACCGGTCGCCTTTTTTATTCTTTCTCGGTTGAAGGATGTCGAATTCCGTTTCCCAGAAACGGAGCAGGCTTTGGTTGACGCGGAACATTTCCGAGACCTCGCCCATGGTATAATATTGTTTGCTGAAGAGCACTTCATCCACCGGGATCTCGATGAGGTCGGCTTCTGCGGAGACTTGCTTCAACGATTTCCGTCCGCGTTTGGATGGGCCCTGTTTTACTGTTTTTACGGCCGGCCTTTTAACACGTGCGGGTAATATTTCTGCATCGATCCCTGATTCTGCGCCGCTTTCCACTTCTTCCGTTCCCGGGTTCGCAGCCATAGGCGCCGCCAATACCACTTCGGGCTCCGGCATCCTCTCGACAAACGCTGCGGCAGCCACTGGAACAGAAGACGCCTCGGGCGATTCCGGCACGGCATCATCAAAAAGACTGCTGTTCGGCGGCGCCGGCGGAGTCTGTTTATAGGACTTGACGCGCACCCCGACCCCTCCAGCCGCCATATATGGTCGTAGCGGGTCTGCCTCCCCACTGCCGGCGCCATTTTCTCTGGCCGCAGGCGGCGGAGATTGCGGCTCCTCGCCAAAATCAAGCGCTATTTGGGTCAGTTTGCTCATCGCGGATTCGGCTCAAAAATCGAGCCTAGACCTATGTGCCTCGAAATTAATCAAAACTTTGATTGCTGGAAGCCGCCAGCTTCAGTAGCCGGTCATACTGCTCCGGCGTGATGTCATTGTAGAAGTAATACACCGGGTCCACAGGGTCGCCATTGCGGTGCACTTCGTAGTGACAGTGCGGGCCGGTGCTCTTGCCGGTGCTGCCGACCCAGCCGATGATCTCGCCGCGTTTGACCTTTTCGCCGACCTTGACCTTGACCCGGAACATGTGACCGTATAGGGTGCCATAGCCGTAGCCATGGTTGATGACCACATGATTTCCATATCCGTTCCCCGTATTACTGGCTACTTCTACCGTGCCGTTGGCGGTAGCGTAGATAGGCGTTCCCTGCGGGGCGGCAAAGTCGAGGCCCGCATGGAATTTGGTGGTCTTATAAACGGGGTCGATACGATAGCCAAAACCGGAGGCGATCCGGCTGAGATCCTTGTTGCTCACCGGCTGGATCGCCGGCGTACAGGCTAAAAGCTGCTCCTTGTTTTTGATGAACCCGTCTATCTGGACATAAGACTTGGCCTGCACCGCCATCCGCGAGCTCAGCTGGTCCAGGGTCGCCGCTATCGAAGTATAAAGATTTTCCTGGTCCATGCCCTGCACCAGCTTCATCTCCTGCTCATGCTGGCTCTCTTTGGCCCGGGCGCTGTCGGGGATGGGCGCAGCTTCGAAGATGGCCCTGTATACGTTATTATCCCTTTTTTCCAGTTCGCCCATCTGTTCCTGTAGCTTCTTGACCCTATCGTTGAGGGTATAATAATTGTCCTGCAGGGCTTCATTTTTCTGCATCAGCCGTTTTTCGTTGGCGGAAGGAAAATATTTATAGGCGAGGGAAACGAGGATCAGCGCGGTAACGATAGCTGCAGACAAAAACCCCAGGACACGCAGCAAGGTCACCCGCAAGGGCGTCTCCAACTTTTCATAGCGGAGCGTATTAGTGTTATAGTAGTACTTGATCTTCTTCATCCGGCTACAATGGTTCGAGCCCAAGGCTGTTCAACTGCCGTAGGCCGAAGGCCCCTTTTGGGGGTTAGAACGGTAAAACAGCCTGATTTGGTGTACCTTTGCACGGCTTTTGACAAAAAGCCAGGCGCACAAATATAACTGGTGCGAGCCAAATAACAACCAAAGATTGTTCCGTTTATGATGACCAGTGCTGAAATTAGAAAGGAATTCCTGGATTTTTTTGTATCCAAAGGACACACGATCGTGCCCTCGGCCCCCATTGTCATTAAGAACGACCCTACTTTGAAATTCACCAATGCGGGGATGAACCAGTTCAAAGACTATTTCCTCGGCAACAAAAAAGCGCCTTTCTCGCGGGTAGCCGATACCCAGAAATGTCTTCGGGTCAGCGGCAAACACAATGACCTGGAAGAGGTCGGGGTTGACACCTATCACCATACGATGTTCGAAATGCTGGGCAACTGGAGCTTTGGCGACCCTGCCGATCCCACCGTCGGTTATTTTAAAAAAGAGGCCATCGCCTGGAGCTGGGAACTGCTGACGAATAACTACAGGATCTCTAAGGATAGATTATATGTCACCGTATTCGAGGGCGATCCCGCCAGCGGCCTGCCCCGCGACACGGAGGCATACGAGGAATGGAAAAAATGGATCGCGCCTGAACGCATCCTTCTGGGCAGCAAAAAGGATAACTTCTGGGAGATGGGCGATACCGGACCCTGCGGACCTTGCAGCGAGATCCATGTGGACTGCCGCACCGACGCCGAACGCGCGCAACAAGACGGCGCGACGCTCGTCAACAATGACCATCCACAGGTCATCGAGATCTGGAATAATGTATTCATGCAGTTCAACCGGCTCAAGGACGGCTCTCTCCAACCCTTACCCGCAAAACATGTGGACACCGGCATGGGCCTCGAGCGGCTCGTTCGCGTCATGCAGGGTAAGCAGTCCAACTACGATACCGACCTATTTACCGGCACCATCGAGGTCGTCGGGAAAATTGTCAAAAAGAAATATACCGCCGGCGACAGCAAACAGGACATCGCCTTCCGCGTCCTTGCCGATCACCTTAGGGCCATCTCGTTTACGATTGCCGACGGCCAGCTGCCTTCGAATACCGAGGCGGGTTATGTCATCCGCCGTATCCTGCGCCGGGCCGTGCGTTATTATTACTCCTACCTGGACTATAAACAACCGCTGCTGTTCCAGCTCGTACCGGCGCTGGCCGAACAGTTTCGCCATGTATTCCCCGAGCTGCATCAACAGGCCGAATTCGTCGCCAGGGTGATAAAGGAAGAAGAAGAGGCCTTCCTCCGCACGCTGGATAAGGGGCTGAAACGGATGGACGATATCATGCATGCATCCTCTTCCAAGGTGATCCCCGGCGCCGCCGCCTTCGAATTGTTCGATACGTATGGCTTCCCGCTGGATCTCAGCGACCTGATCGCCCGGGAAAACGGACTGACGATCGACCACGTGGGATACAATGCTGAGATGAAACGGCAGAAGGATCGTTCGCGTGCCGCCACAGCCATCGACACCGAAGATTGGGTGGTGCTCATCGACAATCCGCTACAGGAATTCCTGGGTTATGATCTGCTCGAGACCAATACCCAGATCGTCAAATACCGGAAAATAAAGAAAAAGGGCCAGGAGTCCTGGCAGCTCGTACTCGAAGCGACGCCTTTTTATGCCGAAAGCGGCGGGCAGATAGGCGACACCGGTACCCTCACCTCGGGCGCCGAAACGATACCCGTGCTCGATACGAAGAAAGAGAATGGGCTCATCATCCATTTTACGGAGCGGTTGCCGTCCGATCCCGAAGCGCCGGTGATCGCCAGGGTGGACGGGGCCAAAAGAAAGGCCACCGAGATCCATCACTCCGCCACGCATCTGGTGCATGCGGCGTTGCGAAAGGTGCTGGGTACGCACGTAGCCCAAAAGGGATCGCTCGTCAATAGCGAACAGCTGCGGTTCGACTTCTCGCATTTTGCCAAAATGACGGCCGAGGAGCTGATCGCCGTAGAGATGCTTGTAAACGAGAAGATCCGGGAGAACGTGCCCGTGATCATCCGCGAGATGCCCAAAGACGAGGCCCTGCAATTGGGCGCTATGGCGTTGTTTGGCGAGAAATACGGCGATACTGTCCGCGTGGTCATCATCGATCCGAAATATTCCATCGAGCTCTGCGGGGGTACGCATGTCGGCGCCACGGGCGAGCTGGGCTTCTTTCGCATCCGGCACGAAGCGGCTGTAGCGGCAGGCGTCCGCCGGATCGAAGCCGTGGGCGGCAAAGCTGCCGAAACATTCGTCGGCGAACAGCTCTCCGAGCTCGATGCCGTGCGTGAGCTCTTTAAACATCCCAGGGAACTGGCCAGGGCCGCCGAGAACCTTATCGCCGAGAACTCCGAGCTTAAAAAGAAGCTGGAAAAAGCAGAGGCGCGGCAACTGGAAGCTTTACGCAAACAGCTCCTGGAACAGGTTCAAACCATAAATGGAATAGCTTTCATCGGCGCCGTCGTCGAAGCCAATAGCGGGGACGCTGTCAAAAAACTCGCTTTCGATCTTCGGTCCGGGCTTAGCGCGCTACCCGGCAATCCGGCTTACGTGGTGGCCCTGGCCGCTAATGTCGAAGGCAAAGCCGCAGTGGCGATCCTCCTCGACGAAAAGCTCGTCGAAACCCGCAACCTGCAAGCGCCGGCGATCGTCAAAGAACATATTGCTCCGCTGATCAAAGGCGGTGGCGGAGGTCAAAAGTCGCTTGCTACAGCCGGCGGCCAGGACGCCAGCAATCTGCCGCAGGTGATTGAAAGGGTGAAAAAGCTATTGTAAAATCTAACAGAAACAAAAAAAGCCGCGCTTTTGCGCGGCTTTAATATTTTAATAAGGCTGTTCAGGAAAGACACCTACCTTGCGGTTGTTCAGCTTCTCGCCCTGCCTTATTACCACAAAGGTATAAAAAATTTCATTTGGAGGGCAAAAAAATTACAAGGAACAGACCTCCACCATTTTCTTATTGTCATTACGCGTTAATGTAGAATTATCTCCTTGTATCTGAATACAATATTGACCCATTGCAACTCTAAACTCCTCAGTACACATAGCCGTTTTGACGGTTACCTCGAAACAGTTAATGTCCAGAAAATGAGCCTCGATCACAACGTTTAGTTTCGACAGGCCGGCTGCTTCCTGCAAGATCACCCGCACCGGGGATAAAGCGGATTTAAAGTTCACGAACCTAAATCCTTGAACCACCGAACCATAAAATATTAAATGCCGGACGGATTTTCTAACCAATGATTCGACCGTCCTGGGCTCACGTGGTTCCATAGCCTACAAAATTATCGTAGTTATTTTACTGTGAAAAAAAGAAATCGCTTTGTGGATTGTTTTAAATTGTGCAATGCCAGACACACCTGCTCAGCCGGATCCGGACCTGCTCAACACCCTCGTCTCCATGCCGATGCCGTTTGGCAAATACAAAGGCACGCTTCTTTGCGATCTTCCCGTTTCCTATTTGGAATGGTTTCATCGGGAGGGATTTCCCAAGGGGAAGCTGGGCATGCTGCTGGGCACCATCTACGAGATCAAGATCAATGGCCTGGAGAAACTGCTGGAACCGCTGAAAAAGCCCCGATAATTTAACATTTCCGAAATCTTTCGTATTTTCAGAAATCCCCCTATATTTGATCTACGAAGACAGCCGTAGATCGGCCGTTTATTTATCATCTCAAAACCCAACGCGATGAACAAACACCTACTGCAGATCTCCGGACTGGCGATCGTAATGCTGACCTGTCAAATCACAGGTTCTGCCCAGAAACTGGTGCCTACCCCCGGCGAAGTGCCCGATGACGATACCTCGGCTCACGCCCGCAATGACCAGGAGATCATCATCCGCCAAAAGTCAGACAAGGACGCCAAGGTCACCGTGGAGTTCAAGAATGGCGAAGTGCTGATCAACGGCAAGCCGGCCACGGAATACGAAGACGCCAATGTCGCCGTCACCAGGAAAAAGGTCTTAAGATCCAGGGACGGGCGCGTCTATATGGACGGTGGCGATATGGCTATGAGCCCTTTCCGCAAAGGCGGGGCCTGGAATTTTGAAGGCGCGGGCCAGCGGGCCTTCCTGGGCGTCAGCAGCTTCCGGCCGGATAATGGACCTGCGGGTGCGAAGATCGGCGAGATCACGCCGGGGAGCGCCGCTGAAAAAGCCGGTCTGAAACAAGGCGACCTCATTACCAGGGTGGACGAGATCGGGATCCAGGGGCCGGAAGACCTTTCCCGGGCCATTGGGCAATATCAGCCGGACGACAAGGTGACCCTTACTATAACCAGGGACGGAAAAGAGCAGAAGATAACGGCCACCCTTGGCCGCACCAAGGGTATGACGATGTTCAGATACAAGGGCCCGGACAACCAGGATTTCGAGGAGTTCTTCAAAAACTTCAATCCGCCGCCGGGCGCTTATAATTTCAATTACAATAATAACAATAGCCCTCGCCTCGGCATCCGCGCACAGGACACCGAGGATGGCAAGGGCGTTAAGGTCCTGCATGTCGACGGAGAATCCGTGGCTGCGAAGGCCGGGATCAAAGAAGGTGATATCATCACCGCCTTCGATGGAAAACAGGTGAACGACGCTACTTCCCTCGCTGCAGTGGCCCGGGAAAGCCGGTCCAAACCAAGCGTGCATATTTCCGTTCTTAGGGACGGCAAGGCGCTGGACCTCGAGGTCAAGACCCCCAGAAAGCTCAAGACCGCCGATCTGTGATTACCCTGATAATTATGTATTTTTGCTGGCTGCCGGTATACCGGCAGCCAGTTTTGTTTATATGATGGTCAATTATGATGCATACGAGACGGTAGTGGGTCTGGAAGTACACGCGCAGCTGCTCACCCGGACCAAGCTTTTCTGCGGAGACAGCGCAGCCTTTGGCGGCGAGCCCAATACGCATGTAAGCCCTGTGACCCTGGGCCTTCCGGGCGCGTTGCCCCGGCTCAACCGCGTTGCCGTGGAATATGCGATCAGGATGGGACTGGCCTGTCATAGCACCATAGAACGGAATAACTATTTCGCTCGTAAGAACTATTTCTATCCCGATCTCCCCAAAGGCTACCAGATCAGCCAGCATACGACCCCGGTCTGCAAAGGCGGATATGTCACCATCCGGACGGCGGCGGGAGAGCGGGATATCCAGCTCAACCGCATTCACCTGGAAGAAGATGCCGGCAAAAGCCTTCACGATGTCGATCCCGAATATACCTGTATCGACCTCAACAGGGCAGGGGTGCCGCTTATCGAGATCGTAACCGAACCCGATATCCGCAGCGCCGAAGAAGCCTATGCCTATCTCACCGAGCTGCGCAAGGTCCTCCGCTATCTCGGCATCTGCGATGGTAATATGGAAGAAGGAAGCATGCGATGCGATGCCAACGTCTCCGTCCGCCTGAAAGGCGAGACCACACTGGGAACAAAAGTAGAGGTCAAAAATCTCAACTCCATCCGTAATGTGCGCAGGGCGATAGAATTCGAAGCCCACCGGCTCATCGATCTGCTGGCTGCAGGCCAGCCCATCCAGCAACAGACCCGCAGCTTCAACTCCACCGATGGGACCACCTTTGCATTGCGTAGTAAGGAGGAAGCCAACGACTACAGGTATTTTGCCGACCCTGATCTGCCGCCCTTTAATGTCACCGATGAATTCCTGGATTCCATCCGGGCAGCGATCCCACCACTCCCCGAAGAGCTGGTCGCAAAATATACCGGGGAATTGCAGCTTCCCGAATACGATGCCCGGGTGATCGCAGACGATAAAGACAGCGCCGGCTATTTCGAACGGCTGATCGTCCATACGGCTAGCTATAAGGCCGCCGCCAACTGGCTGCTCGGCCCCGTCCGTTCGGCGCTCAACGAGCAGAACACAGACTGGAAAGATCTGCCTGTACCGCCGGAAAACCTGGCCTCGCTGATCAAACTGGTAGAAGAAGGACGGATAAGCTTTTCCATCGCGGCAGAACGCGTCTTCCCTGTAATGATGCGGGAGCCCGGTAAACAACCCCTGGATATCGCCGTCTCGCTAAACCTGCTGCAAAGCTCCGACACCTCGGAGATCGCCGCCTGGATCGAACAGGCCCTGGCGGGCATGCCCGATAAGGTCTCGGAATATAAAAAAGGAAAAAAAGGGCTTATCGGTCTTTTTGTTGGCGAGGTAAAAAAACTCTCCAAAGGCAAAGCCGATCCTAAACTCACCAACAAATTATTACTCGAAAAACTGGAAAATTAAGATATGAAAAGAGCCGTCAGCCGCTGGAAGTGCAATTCTCGGGCGTTATGGTCTGGGATCATGGTCTGTCTCATCCTCGCTACCTCCTGCCAGTCCAAAAAGAAGGGGACCTTTACCGTCACGGGCACATTCAAAAATGCCAATGAGCTGTCTGCCGTAGCCGGACCGATCTCCAAGGTCTATCTCTATGAGGTGACATACGGAAAAGATCAGCCGCCCGTTATCCTCGATTCCGCCAAACTGCCGGTGAGCAATGGCAGTTTCACCCTGTCCGGCGCTGCCAGGAACCAGGAGATCTTCGAAGTCGTCTTCGGCAACAACGCCATCGCCGTACCGCTCATCAATGATGCATCCGACGTGCATATCAACGTGGACCTGGCCAAAAAGGATGATTTCTATGATGTCAGCGGTTCCGAAGCCAGCAGCCAGCTAAGAGATCTCATCAAAGTTTTCGGGAAAAAGAATTTTGAAGTAGAAAGCGACATGGCGAAGATCGACAGTCTCAAGCAATCCAGCGCGCCCGATAGTGTGCTGGAGGCTGCCGTCGCCCAGGAAAAGAACGCCATGCAGGATGTGAACAGCTATCTCAGACAGTTCATCAATACCGGTAATAACGCCACGCTTTGCGCCCTGGCGCTGAGCTGGTCCTCCCGTACGCTGTCTCCTCATGAGTTCGAGGCCGCGCTCATCAACCTCATGAAGAAATATCCCGACAATGTAGTACTCACGGGGCTTAAGCAGGAATATGATCAGCAACAGGCACAGATGGCTGAGCAGCAAAAACAGGAGCAGGATAATAACTGGGTAGGTAAACAGGCTCCCAATCTTGCGTTGCCCGATGCCAGCGGTCACAGGATCCCGATCTCTTCCTTTCGGGGAAAATACCTTTTGGTCGACTTCTGGGCCAGCTGGTGCGGTCCGTGTCGCGCCGAGAATCCGAATGTCGTCCATGCCTACAATGAGTTCAAAGGGAAGAATTTTGCGATCCTCGGCGTGTCTCTCGATAAAGAAAGAGATGCCTGGCTGGAGGCGATCCGTGCCGATAAGTTAAGCTGGGCCCATGTCAGCGATCTCAAATTCTGGCAAAGCGCGGCCGTAGATTCCTTTAAGTTCAACGGCATTCCGTTTAATGTGCTGATCGACCCGCAGGGCAAGATCATCGCCCAGAGTCTTCGCGGCGACGACCTGGAGAACGAGTTAAAGACGGTGCTGAAATAGACGCGGCCACGGCCGCGGGAATTCAAAAAATAAAACCTCATAATCATTTGACTATGAGGTTTGTGGTCCCGTCCAGAATCGAACTGGAATCCAGGGCTTCGGAGACCCTTATACTATCCATTGTACTACAGGACCGATACCCATCCATTTGGGCGATGGGGGGCCGCAAAAGTACGAACTATTTCAACAACCCCCTCGGGATTTACGTAAATTTCTTATAGTAGGTCGACGGCTTATGCTGCTCGCGTTCGGATGGCTGCCGGTTGAGCAGGATCTCATAAGTAAAGCTGTCCGCGGCAGGCTGCAGCCGGACCACACATCCATAGTAAAGGGAAAAAGCCTTAAAGCTATCGATCAGCGGCGTCCCGCTGATACCCGCGAGAATGCTGCGCAGAACGCCTCCATGCGCCACGATGGCCACGGGGCCGCCCGCACCGGCGCCGGCGATAGCCGTGAAACAGCCGGTCACCCGCTGATGAAGGTCCAGATAGCTTTCTCCTCCCGGAACCCGGATATTGACAAAATCGGCCATCCATGGGTCGATCTCGTCTTTGGGCAGCTCGTCCCAGGGTTGCATCTCCCAGCTGCCGCAATGCAATTCCATTAGCTCGGGTCTAAGCGCGACGGCATGTCCGGGGAACAGATGACCGGCGAGCCGGGCGCAGCGCTGCAGCGGGCTGCTGTACACGGCGGCAAACCCCTGCGGCAGGACCTCGCGGATGCCGGCGGCTTCTTCAAAAAAGCTTTCGGTAACATCCAGATCGGTTTGGCCATAACAGATGCCCTTGGCTACTGCCGGGGTAGTGTGTCGGATGAGATAGATGTCGTACATGCGCCCTAAAAATACCGCCAAATGATCAAAAATCCGAGGTAAAAGATTATTTCCGTGACCTGCTGGATCGCGCCAAGACAATCACCGGTGTAGCCGCCGATCCAGCGTTTGAAATACCGGCTCAGCTCGAACGTGGCATAGAGGACCGGCAGGATCACCAACACGAAATGCCATGGCAGGAAACAAAACGGCGCCAATGCAAACACGCAAGCCACGATCAGACTGACGCCCGATAGCCGTTGACCCGCCATGGCTCCCGACTTGCTGCGCTCGGGATCGTCGGCACGCGCATACGCCGACGTCTGCATCACGAGCACCGGCATCAAACGGCTAAGGCTATGCGCGGCGATCATCCCGAAAATGATATAACGATGATCATAGAAAATGTTCCACGGGCCGAAAGGCGCTGCGGCCCGGGCGGAAGCCGCCGAAAATCCGCCAAACAAAGGCGTAAATGCCGGCATTTCCCTTAGCAACACATATTTGCTGCCCAAAATAAAGATCAACCCGATGGCGCCGTAGACCCCGATCCGGCTGTCCTTCATGATAGCGAGGATCTTCTCCCGCGTCCAGCCTCCGCCGAAACCATCGCAGACATCGGCAAAGCCGTCCTCATGAAAGCCGCCCGTCACAAGAACTCCGGCGACCATCGAAGCCAGGATGCCGGCATCCACAGAAATAAATCGGGAGAACACGAGATAGAACAGCGCGCTTACCGCCCCTACGATCCAGCCTATCACGGGAAAATAACGCGGCGCCTGTTGCAGATATTCAGGGGAGTGATCCATATCCGCCGCCACGCGGATACGGGTAAGGAACATGACCGCCGTCAGAAATATTCGTATCTCCTTTTTCATGTCGTGGTTGCGGTGCTCACACCTGCCGTTTCAAACGACGCCATCTCGCGCAGGAACTGGATAGCGGACTGCACCAGGGGAAAGGCCATTGCTGCACCCGTACCTTCGCCAAGCCGCATGCCCAGATCGAGCAGGGGTTCGGCATCCAGGTACTCGAGCATGCGCACATGGCCGCTCTCGCCGCTGGTATGCGAGAAGATACAATAGTCCTGCGTGTCTTCCCTGATCAGCTTTGCCAGCAGTAATGCGGCCGTGGCAATAAACCCGTCTACGAGGATCAGCATCCGCAATTCCGCCGCTTCCAGGAACGCGCCGGTCATCATCGCGATCTCGAATCCGCCGACATGTTGCAGGATGGTCAGCGGCCCTGGCCTGGCGGCGATCTCCGGCAGATGACGACGAAAGGCTTCGCGTAACGCGTGTTTCTTTTTTTCAAGCTGTTCATCGTCGACGCCCGTCCCGCGCCCTGCACATTCTTCTACCGGGGTACCCGTGACATAGCTCATGATCAGCGACGCAGAAGACGTATTGCCGATACCCATCTCGCCAAAACCGATGCAGTTGCATCCATCGGCGGCGAGATCACGGACAACCCGCTTGCCTTCCGCCATGGCGTGCTCCATCTCTTCGGCAGACATGGCCGGCTCTTCGAGATAGTTGCGGGTGCCGTAACCGATCTTTCGGGAGAGGAGCTTACCCGGGAACAATGTCGTATCGAAATCGAAATTCACACCGGCATCGACGACACTGAGGCCTAGATGATGCTGACGGCAAAACACATTGATGGCGGCGCCGCCGGTGATAAAATTCAGCACCATCTGGGCGGTTACGGCCTGGGGATAGGGATTCACCAAACCCGTGGCGGCGACGCCATGATCTCCGGCGAAGACTACGATATGCGGGCGTTTCAGCTGCGGCGACACGGTATCCTGGATCATCCCCGCCTGAAGCGCGATCTCTTCCAGCCGTCCCAACGCCCCCAACGGCTTGGTCTTATTGTCGATCTGGAGCTGTAACCGTTGACGAAGGCTCGTCTGCGTGCTTGTTTGCATGGATCTTATAGATTTATTTAACTGTCAGCGGAATGCCGCTGATCATAAAGATAACCCGGTCGGCCCTGGATGCAAGATACTGATTCACCCAACCCTGCAGATCCGTGAATTTTCTCCCTACCTCGGTGTCCGCGTGCAATCCCATCCCGATCTCGTTGCTGATGACGATCAGATAAGCCTCCTGCCCGAGCAGGGAATCGATCTCGGTTTTAAAAGATGCGAAACAGGCATCGATGTCATAACCGGAGTCCGAAAAAAAATTCGTGATCCATAGGGTTACGCAGTCGATCACCGCCGTTCGCCCTGCCAGCGGAAGCCGGCTAAGCTGCTTTTCTTCTTCCATCGTCGTCCATCGGTGGTCCCGCTCGTGGCGGTGACGGTCCACACGGTCCTGAAATTCCTTGTCCCAGATCCTGGCCGTGGCGACATACACGGGATCAGGACTATGCTCCAGCGCCAGCTTTTGCGCGAAGCGGCTTTTTCCACTACGCGCTCCGCCGGTGATAAAGGTCAATTTCTTCATGGGTCTCAAAGCTACTTAAAATTCAACGGTAGCCCCGCCCGCCCACATGGCCGGGATGGAATTGTAACCATAGACGGTGAAGAACTTCCTGTCGGTGATATTGCGGCCATTGACGAATAGCTTGAGCCGCCCGCACAGCTTATACTCCGCGTACAGGTTCACGATAAAGAAGGGATCGAGCGCCGCGTCGGGCAAAGGATTGAAATTGGCGTCATAGCCGCCGATATCATACCGCTTGCTTTCGTAATGCCCGGTAATCCCCACATAGAGGGCGGAAACGGGCCGCAATCCCAGCGTGAAATTCACCGTATGCTCCGGCACCCGTAAGGCATAGCTATAAGTAGTGTCGGCATACGAGACATGGCTCTGCGCCTGCTCGCGCAGCTTCAGCCAGGTGTAGTTGGCGGACAGGCTCACCATATTGTTCAGCTTGTACGTCCCTTCCCACTCGATACCTTGTCCCTGTTCCACGTTATAGTTGAAGTAGCGATAGGTAAAGAAATTGAAATCGATACCGTCTTTGGTCCGGCGATGAAAATAGGTGGCGCGGAGATCCAGCTGTTTATCGTTGTACTGTAATCCGCCTTCATAGCTCGTCGACCGTTCCGGTTGCAACCCGGGATCGCCATAAGCGGAATACAACTGGTATAGGGTCGGAGCCTTAAAAGCGCTGGCGATGCTGCCATAGATCTTCCAGTTCTTATCGATCAGCCACGCGGGATTGAAGGTGTAGGTATAGTTGCTGCCGAAACGGGAATCGGTGTTGAGCCGGCCACCCAGCTCGACGCTGAGCCCCATATCGCCGCTATAGAGCAGCGAGCTGTACATCGATGATTGACTCAGCGAGGTGTCTTTGAACGACACCGGATAGACGCCCGAGACGCCATCTTCGTGCATGGCGCTAAAGCGGTAGTCGGCGCCGTTCAGGAGCGTAAATCCATACTCGAGATGCGTACTGGCATAGATCTCGGCGAATTGCGTCTTGCCAAAATACCGATCGCTGTAATACGTCTGACCCATGACGCTGTCCTCGAACAGATGCCGGTCGGCCGTGCTGTAAAGGTAGTTCCCATTGATGGTCGTGTTCTGCAGCTTATATATGAACCCGCCGCCCGCCAGCAGACTCCTGGTGCCGGTAGTGTAGTCCCGGGCATCGGTAAACGGTCCGGCGTCCAGATCGATGGTATAGTGGCTATATTGCAAAAATCCTTTGATGGTAAGCGGCTGCACAGGGTTCCAACCGACATTGGCCGCTACCACATCGCCACGATAGCCATCGTGATCAAAGCCGGTATGTCCTGCCGTGTTGTTATGCGCGCTGCTGTCATAGGCGGACGAAAATCCATCCGTATGCTCGCGGCTATATCGGACATCGTAGGTCAGGGTCCGCGCCACGCGGCCATAGACTTGTGCGTTGCCGTTATACGTGCCATAGGCGCCGCCGGAAAAACTCGCCTTTCCACCAAAGGGCTTTTTGAGATCGGATTTAATGGTGATGATGTTGACGACTCCCGCGATAGCATCCGAGCCGTACAAGGTGGATTGCGCGCCTTTTGAGATCTCTATCCGCTCGATCATGGAGACGGGGAATAAGTTGATATCAAAACTATTGTCGGTCTGCGTCGGATCGTTTACCGGGATGCCGTCGACGAGGACCAGCGTTCTGCCCGATCCCGCACCGCGGACCAGGATGGTTTGGTTGCTGCCGGCATTGTTCAAAGAGCCGGTAACGGTGATCCCTGCCTGTTCGGATAGTACCTCGCCCAGCGGTTTGCCGGCGCTTTTCTCGAGTTCGTCGTGCGTGACGATGATGACGACCTTGCCCGTCTGGCTTTGTTTTACCGGGTATTTGGTGGCTGTTACCACTACCTCGTCCAATGATCTGCGGCTGGTGTCGCCGGCGTCTTGTGCCGATGCTGTCCGGCTGCCCGCCAGCAACATCCAAAAAAGAACTTGCTTCCTGCTCATACAGTTAATTTTTTAGCTGGCTTGCTGATTTACAGGGAGAGAGCAGACGAAATGTATCGACCTGCCCATTCCTCGCTTTTCACCCGAAAGCCGTGAATGTGTTGATATGATCAGGCAGGTCTTCTGGCTTATGCCTCACCTTGCTACCTTCCCGTCTGCTGCAGCAGACAGTGGTATCGGGGATGCTGGTGATTCCGCCGCCGGCGTGGCCGGAGACGGGGCATTTACAGCTACGGGGATAGCGCCGGATTTACACCGGACTTCCCTTTTAATGACGCATGGCGTCAACCAGATCGCCGCAAAGATAGGAGTTTTAGGCTTCGCGGCAGCGCATAGTTTATGCATGCGGCAGACCGGGGCGGTCCAGGCCTTGCAGCAAGCTGCCGATAGATTCGAAACGCGAGACTGTCTGCCCGGATTCGAGCACCCACACGGTTCGGCCGTCTTCAGCAATAATGCGCACCGTGCCGGCGTCCATACCGCTTTCACCTGTACCCCGCTCGTCGAGGACAAACCCCTCCCGCTGTAAGGCGCGTCGTGTCCAGAATGCCGCCATCCCCTGGCCCTCGAGCCGGATGCGGCGATTTCCCTCGGGCGGGATGCGGAACACCCCGGCCTCCCGGTCGAATACGACTCCCTCGCGGGCAAACACGGCTTCAAAAACACCATCGAGGATCAGGTCTTCCGGCGCGCCGCGATGAAAAGGTCCGGCGGCTTGCAATAACCACACCTCATCAGCCACCTGCATGGCCAGGTCCAGCTCGTGCGTGGAGAGCAGGATGCCTTTATTCAGCTCGCGCGCCAGCCGGTTTAATAACCGCATTAGCCGGATACGGCTCGGCAGGTCCAGGTGGGCCGTCGGCTCGTCGAGCATCAGGATCGGCGTATCCTGCGCCAATGCCCGCGCCAGCATCACCTTTTGATTTTCGCCGTCACTAAGCGTATGCACTTTCCGCTCCAGCAGATCACCGATGCCCGCGGCGTCGATGGCCCGGGTAATGGCCGTTTTGTCGGAATCCTTGAGACCGCCCAGCCAGCCGGACCAGGGATAGCGTCCCAGCGCTACCAGCGCATAGACATCCAGGTTGATACCGGTGATGCGGTCCGTGAGGACGAGACTGATCTTCCTGGCCAGCTCGGCGGCAGAAAGTCCCCACCGGCCTTCGATCTCCACCCTTCCGTCCAGCGGCGGCTGAAGCCCCGCCAACGTACGCAAAAGCGTCGACTTCCCCGAGCCATTGGGACCCAGCAGACAGATCATCTGCCCGGCACAAAGCTGCAGCGACGGCAGGTCGACGGAAACCTGAACCCTTCGCCCGCCCTGGCGATAGCCGGTCTGCAATGCATGGGTATGTAATAAAACACGGCCGGCGCTCATCGGTAGAGGTTTAAATTTTTTCTCCGGATCAGCAGAAAGATCACGACGGGCGCACCCACCAGTGAGGTAATGATATTGATGGGCAGGATCGTCTCTGTTCCCGGCCACTGGGAGATACTGTCACATAACAAAAGTAATTCGGTACCCACCAAACAGCACGCAGGCACCAGGATGCGGTGGCTGGACGTGTTGAAAGCCAACCGGACCAGGTGCGGCACGGCAAGACCCACGAAGGCGATCGGCCCGCAAAAAGCCGTGATGGCGCCGGACAGCACGCTCGTGGTGCACACGATAACGATGCGTGTGCGTTTCACCGTGAGGCCCATGCTTCGGGCATAGTTCTCGCCTAGCAACAGCGCATCCAGCATCTTGGATGAGAAAAAGACCACGACGAGCCCTGCGAGGACGATCAGGGTAAGAATATGCAGCTGAGAACCCGTGACGCCACCCAGCGAACCGAAGGTCCACAGGAGAAAATCCTTGACCTCTTCGGAGTTGCTGAAATATTGCCAGATACTGGTAAGCGCAATGGTGATGCTGTTCATCATCAACCCGATCACGAGCATCAGCACATTGTCTCTCAGCCGGCTGGAAAGGGTCAGCACGAACAACATCACTACCCCCGCACCCATACAGGCGGCGGAGGCGATCAACCAGCTTCCGGGCGATCCCAGCTCCCGGATGGCATAAAGCGTGGCGATGCCGCCGCCGGACAACATCACCGCCGCGACACCAAAAGAAGCTCCGGCCGTGATCCCCAGCACGCTCGGGTCAGCAAGTGGGTTCCTAAACATGGTCTGCATCTGCAACCCGCTCACAGAAAGCCCGCATCCCGCCAGCACGGCGGTAATAGCCTTCGGAAGCCGGATATTATTCACGATGAAGGCCCAGGTACCGTTATCCGGCGCCCGTGAGAACAGGATATCGAAGATCTCCCGCAGCGGGATGCGCACCGGCCCCGTGGAAAGATCCAGTAAGAATATCAGCGGCAACAGCAACAGTAACCCGATGAGCCGGAGTTTCTTTATCCTCCTCATTATTTCAGTTGTTTGTAATAATACAGTGTATCGGCCGGCAGCAGACCGGGATGCAGGATGCGGATCATATCGGCCAGGATCAGATGCGGGTTGACGATGCCCGATTCCCAGAAATCATTGGAGCCGATGTCATTGACACGTTTATTGTAATTCCACAGCGCACCGGTCTGGAAAGAATGAAACCCGCTGAACCGGCTGTCGCTGGCCAGCAGATCGCTTTTCGAATCGACATAACCCTGGTTGAGCCAGAAGTCGGCCTTCAGCGCCACCGGCGACACGGCTTCGAAATTCAGCGACAGACTGTTACTGCCCCTGGTGTCGGCCCACGGATAGCTGGCGCCCGCATCGCGCAGAAACTGCGTCATAAAATTATCCCCGGCCGGTAGATACCATACTCCCTTGAACGGCATGTTGACGATAACAGTCGGTTTTTCTTTGGCGGCCCTGCCGATGTCCGCCAGCTTGAGATACACCTGCTCAACGCTGTCGAATTTTTTATTGACGCTGTCTTCCTTATCGACCAACGCCCCGATGAGCTTCACCCATTCGGCCCGGCCGAGCGGCGTCGTCTCCATCCACTCTGCGTCGGGCATCACCGGTATGCCCGCATCCATCAGCGGCTGGTATTGACCGAAAGCGGCGTTGGGATTGGTCATGGCGATCAGTACGCCGGGATGCATCGAGATCAGCAGCTCCGTATTGATCTTGCTATCGATGCCGATCTGTCTGACCCTTCCAGTGCGGATGCCTTCCCTTACCACGGGGGAGTTGATATATTGAAAGCTGCCCAGGCCGACGATCCGGTCCGCAACACCGGCAAAACCGGCCAGCGCCACGTGCACGGAAGACTGAACGGCCATCTGCTTCACGGGGGTCACGATCACGGGTATCCCCGGTCTGTCGGCAGGGGGGGGGACGCCCGAATCCACCAGCAGATAATGCAGCGTATCCGTTTGGCCGGCCATCCGGTTCGCGATGCTGATCTCCCGGTATTGTTCATAATAGTCGATCCGGAATCCGTGCGCATATTTCAGCGTGGACCTGGGCGTTGCCGGTTTCTCGCTGGCTGGCTTCGCCGCCGCCGCGCCTCTACCAGGCTGCGAATGGCATCCCCAAATGACCAAACCGACCAAAAGAATAGAAATGCGCTCTTTTCTCCGATTCATACGTACATGGTTTTCAATCCTGGCAGCACAAAAGTAGAGGAATTGCAATAATCGATGGCGGCTTATCCCATTTGCGGGAAGCCGGCATTTATTTGATCGCGTAATTCAACGACAACCCGGCATAATAATTCCGGCCGGGAGCGGCATTGTAATATCGGCCGGCTGCCGCATTGAAATCGTCGCCGAGACTGTATTTCTGGT
>DASZOW010000244.1:0-3818 GCA_035550615.1 Puia sp. | reverse complement strand
CTATCGATCTTCTAGCCCTCAAGAAAACGATGATGTTATATCTCAAGAAGTTGCCGCAGAACTAACCGGCTATGGAGCGACCTTGTCGACCAGATTCGTCTCGCGCCAGATCGAATGTCGCCGTTGGTACCGTCTTGCGTGCAACTGCCAGAGCCAACTGGCCTGGATGAACCGGACGAGGCCATTTAGATGTGTCGACAGTTTAAGCGCCAGGTTTTGATCGGATTTCTTTAAATTTTCAATCACTGATTGCATGGTATCTAATAAAGAGATAAGCTCCAGCACCAGGTTTCGAACGATTTCCGAGGACTTTTCGATTGCCTCGCCAAGATGCAGATGCGGATTGTTCATGGCCAGTATTGCCACCAGGTTCGAATCCGAATTGTTATCGATGACCTCTTTTTCAAAAGAAAAAAGGTCGTTGGACAATGCTCCGAAAGCCGCTGCAAGCCAATGCAGGCGTTCCATCTTTTGGGAGAGATTGTTTCTTTTGAGCGCCTCCCAATCCAGGAACTGTCCGTCGCTAAACTCAACCCATAACACAATATGATTCATCCCGGCAAGATGACAACGTCGTGTAATATATTCATCCACTTCCTGCAGATAGCCAACCGCATCCGTATCACAATCGCGATGGGTTATTTTCAAATGGTAGGAATAAAGCCGTTTGAATTTCAAAAACCATTCCCTCGGCGCCGAATCCCGGAATTCGCGCATGGTGAGAGCATTGGCTATCTCGATCGGTCCCGCATCAGGCGGCAATGTGATCGCTTCATCGAGATCAGCCATGTTTTTGATCAGCTTTCTCGCGTCTTTTTGTTCCGCCGGATCGAGGAATTTGAACAGATCCCGGCCCATAGCATCATTCAAATAAAATCCGACCGTCAGATTTTTCATGATGGTGAGCATGCGCTCAACCCTGGCATTGGGATAAAGCAGCAAAGCACAATTAATAAAGTGCCTGGTATTTGCCTGCCACACATTGAACTCCCTGCCAAATGCCTCGGAACGGGCAAGAAGTTCCTCTCCCTGTGGATAAGGGTGAAAACTTCGGCAGAAATCATTGAATTGAAAATCGTCAGGCGAGAATAGCTCTTCCAGGGAAAATGAGCTTGTATGCACTAGTTCTGCATACTCGAGTTTGATCCGGTCCAGTGAGGACAATAATTCCTCCTGAACAGTTTGTTCTTGCTTCATAATACAGTGGTTTAACAGTTAAAAAAAAATGATTCAATGTCCAGACCACGCATGGGCTGGACGCCGAAAAGAAGATAGCCACTAAAAGGAGGGAAGAAAATCCAAGTGATTTCCTTTATGGGTAAAATACAAGTAAAATATTATTCGGCTGAACTATGGCTGCAGCGGCATACTAAAAAAACGACGGGCATGTCCGTGAATTATAGTATTCCAGGGCGCTGTAAATCAAACGTTATTCGTATATTTAATCAACCATATACCATCCTATATTATGTTGCCTAAAATCATGCTTGCGGATGATCACTCTATGATCACAAAGGGGGTCAAGCTCCTATGTCAGGCAGATATGGGTTTGATGGAAGTACGCGAGGTCACCAGTTGTAAAGATCTGATGAACGAGTTGCAAAAGGGCGGATACACCCACCTGGTGCTCGACATCAATCTATCCGATGGCAGCAGCCTGGATATCCTGCCCCAGATCAGGAAGACGTTCCCACGGCTGCAAATTGCGGTGTTGACGGTGCAGGCGGATAATATCTATTACAATGTCCTGAAACAATACGGTATCCAGCACTTCATCAACAAAAGCGCCAGGGCGGAAGAGATCGTCCGCATCCTGGGAAAATTTTTCAGGAACGACACGCCCATACGGTCCATGAATTCGCGGGAAGATGCCGTCAACCCCTTTTCCTCGATTGCACCGCGCGAATTGCAGATCCTGCATTATTGGCTGCAAGGAACCGGGACCAAGGAGATCGCGCGCATCCTGGGTGTCACCATGAGCACCATCTCCACGGTAAAAGCCAAGATCCTCGAGAAGACGAATACGACCAATTTCGTCGAGCTCAACGAGCTTGCCAAGCTCTATAAGATCAAAAGCCCTTGATATTATCACCGGGGTGCATATCCAGTAATTTGCTATAGGGATCGATGCCTGCCCATTCCGGTTTACCGTGCACGATCACCGTGATGCGATGTTTCCCGGCCGTAAGCTTATATCGCTTCAGATACAATGGGTTTACGCGTCCGCGTCCTGTGGACTTTCCGGACACATTTACCGTGCCATGTCCGAAGACGCCTATGTCGATATAGTCCGCCATCTCCGGCGCCGGCGTGTTCACGCCATTATCACCGATGTATTCCTTGCCGACATGGACATCCAGGATGACCTTGTATTCATCCAGCCGGCCTGTGGCTTGCATGCTGAGTCCGGCGAGCTGGTTGTCATACAACCGGTTCTTTAGCCAGCTATCGGTAAGGAAATATTGCAGCGAATCGGGGGTATGCGCTTTCAGACAGCGGAACAGATCGCCCGCACCTGCATAGGGCCCCCGTGTCCGATAGCAAAAAGAATCCCTCAGCTGGCGCAGTGCGGCGTCGATGCTGTCCTCACCGATGAGATCGCGCAATGCATAAAGTTCCAATGCCGCTTTCCCGTTAAAGGAGAACGGGTGATTGGAGCGGATCAGCGGAGAATCGGCGTTCTCCTGCCGGCTATGCTGGAAAAGATAAGGCCAGGTCTGGTATCGGAGGATCCACTGCATATTGTCCTTGCCATATTTGTGCTCCGCCATCACCAGCGCGTCATACCATGAAAGGCCCTCGGGGATGTCCATACAACCCTGCGTCTCATTGGGCGCTACGCCAAAACGCCACCACTGTTGTGCTGTGAGGCGTGCTGCGATGAAATAGCAATAGTCGAACTGGTCGGGACTGGTAAAGCTCGCGTTCCAGGCGTAATTCTCCGCTACCTCGTCGAGGGTCGCCATGGACCCCATCTGGCTCAGATAGGGATTGCCTTCTACAAGGCTGATACTCTTATACGGGTAGGGGCCATATGCCTGAGAGAAATATCGCAAGGCGTCTTTGTAGCCGGCCATGAATCGGTGGACGTTGAGGTCATGTGCGGGGTCGTGATAGATGCGGATGCTCACGGGGTGACCGACATCGACGGTATCCATGACGCTGACATACCGGGCGGAGAATACGGCTACGGGCGGGTATGAGCCCGGGTTGTCCAGCACGTAACGAAAATAATTCCGGCCGTCCCGCCGCCAATGGCTGATGAGCTCGCCCTGGCCGACCGCCACCTGGTCACCGGAAGTGCTTATCGTCATATCCATGGTCATCAGGTGTGCCGCTCTGCCCGCTTTAAGCGTCCGAATGCCTACTGGATCGTCCTGCGGGATATCGTCTTCGTCGTCTTTGGGCGGCAGACCATATTTGCGGCGTTCATAGGGACTGGACAGCTCATCTTCGTCATCGTAGCCCAGTTCCGGCAGACCTCCTGTAAAAATCGTTCCGTTCCGGAGATGAGCCCCTCCATAGAAGCCGTTTTGAAAGCCATGGTAGACAAACGAGGAGGAGATCTCCACTAGCGTCGAATCGCCCGGTTCCAACGGATGTGGCAGCGTATATAGACGATAGGGCGCCGTGTCCTTTTCCGGCCTGAACCAATTCATGAATCCCCGGTCCCAAAGCAGGGGGGAAGTGTAGGACAAGGGTTTGCCATCGATGGCGAGATGATAATCCGTGAGCTGATCACCATCGAGCAACATTTTGCGGATGGGTTTTCCGGAAAGAGTGACGAGGCCGATTTGGGCGTGGACGAGCTGTTCCTG
>DASZOW010000243.1:0-3829 GCA_035550615.1 Puia sp. | reverse complement strand
GATGGGGTGGTATTGACGAATTCTACGGTAGCGCTGGGAGCCGCAGCCGCGGAGGCGGCGAGCCGGGGGAATGAAGCGGTTGCCGGGGCTGGAGATCCGGGACTGGGGGAACCAGGCCAACGGGATTCAGGTCAGGGAAATTCCGGCGAGGGTGAACGGCAGGTGCCGCGGTCGTTGCAGCTTTCCGACAAAAACGCGCTGGCGATGGCGGTCGAGATGGCGCAGGTGGCGCGGGGTCCGCAGGTGATCGATGGCGTCCAGGAGCTCCTGGGGCCGATGCCGCAGGGAGAATGGGAGGCGCCGCCGGACAAGGCCATTGTGCTACCGATCTTCCTCGCAGGGGCCAGGGACGCCACGGGTTTCCTGGTGATCGGGGCAAGTCCTTACCGGCCGGTGGACGAACGTTATCTGAATTTTTGTACGCTGATCGCCGACCAGCTCACCACGAGCTTTGCGACTATCCATGTCCTGGAGGTGGAACGCGGCCGTTCGGAGGCGCTGGCGGAGATCGATAAGGCGAAGACGCTTTTCTTTTCGAATATCAGTCATGAATTCCGGACCCCGCTCACGCTCCTGCTCGGCCCCATCGAAGACCTCCTCAACCATCCAACCGCCATCGAATCCAACAATCCCGCCGCCATCGAATCCAACAAATACCGGATCGGCGTCGCCTATCGCAATGCACTCCGGATGCAGAAACTCGTCAATACGTTGCTGGAATTTTCGCGCATCGAGGCCGGCCGGCTGGAAGGGCGGTTCAGGCGGGTCGATATCGGCGTTTTTACGATAGACCTGGCGAGCACGTTCCGGAGCGCCGTCGAGAAGGCGGGGATGCAGCTGCATACCACAAAGGGGCCGATCCCGGATGAAGTCTATGTCGATCCGGAGCTATGGGAAAGGATCATCCTGAATCTTATATCGAATGCCTTCAAGTATAGTCATGAGGGGTCGATAACCGTGGATGTGCGTCAGCTGGGAAGCCGGATCCGGGTGAGCGTAACGGACACGGGTGTGGGTATTGCCGGGGACCAGATAAATAAGATCTTCGACCGGTTCCATCGCGTAGAGAACAGCGGTGGGCGGAGTCTCGAGGGTACGGGGATCGGGCTGGCGATGGTAAAGGAGTTGGTTCGGCTGCACCAGGGGACCATCGAAGTCACCAGCGTGGTTGGCGAGGGGTCGACATTTACCGTGACGATACCGACGGGTTCGGCGCATCTGCCGCCCGACCGGATCGTGCATATGCCGATGGCGGGTATACGGGCACGTCAGTCGGATGCTTTTGTGATGGAGGCGATGAAGTGGGTGCCGGTGGATGGGGGTGAGGATGTGGCGCCGGCGGGCGATTGGGAGAATGGGGGATTGGGCGGTTCGCAGCTTGGGGTAGCGGGCGGTCAGGCGGACGCTGCGGGCGGTCAGGCGGACGTTGCGGGGGGTAGCCAGGCCGGGGGTGGTAAGGGGGACGTTGCGGGGGGAGTTCGGGCCTGGGGCGATGATACCGGCGCGGGCGATTCAAAGAAATATACCGTTTTGTTGGCCGATGACAATGCGGACATGCGGGAATATGTTAAGCGGTTGCTGGCGCCGCAGTTCAGGGTGATCACGGCCAGGGATGGAGAGGAGGCGTTGGAGAAGATGCGGATGTGGCGACCGGATCTTTTGCTGTCGGATGTGATGATGCCGAGGCTCGACGGCTTCAGCCTTTTGCAGGCGATCCGCGATTCGCCGGAGTTGCAACAAACGCCGGTGATCCTGCTTTCCGCGCGGGCGGGAGAAGAAGCGAAGATAGAGGGGTTGGAAGCGGGGGCCGATGATTACCTGGTTAAACCCTTTGGCGGGCGGGAGCTGTTGGCGCGGGTGGAATCGAACATCCGGATCGCCAATGAGCGGGCGGCGGCGCTCAAGGAATATACCGACAAGCTGGAACAAACGGTTCGCCGCAGGACGCAGGAGCTGCGACGCCTCAATATCTCCCTGGAACAGAGTAACGAGGATCTGCAACAGTTTGCGCATGTGGCGAGCCACGACCTCAAGGAGCCCGTGCGGAAGATACGCACCTTCTCGGGCAGGCTGCTCGAAGAATATGGTAAGCTGTTGCCGGAGGAGGCCAAGGCTTTTCTCGCGAAGATCCAACATGCGACGCAGCGGATGTCGATGATGATCGAGGGGGTGTTGAACTACAGTACGATTAACGGCAACGGACAGCCGATAAGTTCGATAGACCTGGATGCAGTCTTCGACAATATCGAATCGGACCTGGAGCTGGCGATAGCGGAGGCGGGAACGGAGATCCGCAGGGAGAAGCTTCCACAGCTGGAAGGGGCGCCGGTGTTGATCTACCAACTGTTTTACAACCTGGTGAACAATGCGCTAAAATTCTCCAGCGGAGTGGGTAAGCCGCTGATTACCATATCTTCACGCGTGACGGAGGCGGCTGGCAAAAGAATTGCAGAGGTCACTATCAGAGACAACGGCATCGGATTCGAGCAAGATCAAAGCAGCCGGATATTCGAAGCCTTTGCCAGGCTGAACAGTAAGGACAGATTCGAAGGAACGGGGTTAGGTTTGGCCTTATGTAAAAAGATAGCGGAACGTCATGGGGGTACTATAACGGGTACCGGGGTCAGGGATGAGGGTGCGGTGTTTGTGGTCCGGCTTCCGCTGGTGCAGAAGGAAAGAAGCATTTAAGAATTATAGTATGAGTAAGCGTTTTTTAGTAATCGACGATGACTCCGATGACCGGGAATTGTTCAGCGAGGCGCTGGCGTCAGTGGATCCGGTGATCGTTTGCGACCAGGCGACCGATGGCGCCGACGCTTTAAAGCGGTTAGCCGCCCCAGAGATTGCGAAACCGGATATTATTTTTCTGGACATCAACATGCCGGGGATGAATGGCTGGCAGTTCCTGACGCGTCTCAAGAGCGAGGACAAATATCACCACTACAAGGACATTCCGGTGATCGTGTATACGACCTCTTCGAATGTCAAGGATAAGCGGATCGCGGATGATCTGGGCGCGTTATGTTTTATTACGAAGCCGCATGCGTTCGGCCGGCTGAAGAATATGCTGGGGATCGTGGTGACGAATGTGAATGCGCGGACCTTTGCGCGGATCTGTGATGAGGTGCATGCGCTTGGGGAGATGGGGCCGCGGCCCAACTGATGGGCTTCGCCGGGGCGACGGCAGGTGGCAGTTGACAGGGGCTTCGCGGTATGGCCGCTCCGCCCACGACAGGCGGCGGTTGACAGGGGCTTCGCCGGGGCCACGACAGGCGGCATGGGTTCCTCTAAGGATTTACACCTGCGATGCGGAGATATTTTTGTTCATGGACTGCTTGGGCATTACTTTTGTGATGTATAGGCTTTGGCCCTTTATTCCTTTTCGTGTCGTCCTTTTCCATTCTTTTTACAGCAGAAGCCGCTTCCATGAACAGAAGGCGGTAGGTAGTGATCGGTTGCGCTGCGGTTAAGCGTAGCCTGATGGTTTAAGCATGCGAACCTTTCCCTGAGTGGCCGTTTTCGGTAATTGTATCTTCGAGTTCTTCGAGCAGGGCGATCTGCGCGGGATTGATCATCTTGCGGGCGTCGGCGAGAGAGAACCATGCGCCGCGGTCGACTTCGGGAAAGGTGAGCTGCTTGCCAGACCGGCGGGGCCATTCTATTTCGAAGGTATTGCTGACGATCGTTGCCGGATCGAGGTCGCCGGGGGATGCCCAGGCGAAGACGCGTTTGCCGCCCTTTTGGCGAATGGGGCTCAGCGGTTGGAATGGGCCTTTGAGCTTGTGACCTGTTTCTTCATGAAATTCGCGGATGGCGGCGTCCAATGCCG
>DASZOW010000242.1:0-4945 GCA_035550615.1 Puia sp. | reverse complement strand
CGTTCAGCTGCGCATACCGGATCTCGATCTTGTATTTCTTGCCTTTTTCAACCTTAAATGGCACGCTCGACGGCAAGGTTCTCCAATTATTGTATTTCGCCAGCGACACACCGTCGACCAATAACTCGAAGTGGCCGGTAGCGCCGCATTTGAACACGATCTCCTCCGTCTCCGGCGCCTCGAACTCCGTCTCGTACACGGCCGAAAAGCCCACGAGCTTTACGCCCGAAGCAAATTCATGATCTCCGGCCGTCGTCAGCTTCATAGCGTTGGATACCCTGCCCGTGGTCGCCGCATCGCCCGTCCTATCCCGGTTGTTCCAATACCTGGCCTTAAACCCGGGTGCCCCGTCCATCGATGTTTTTGAAAAATAGCTTAGCGTCACCTTATTCTCCACCAGGTCGCAGGCTTTGTCATAGACCACCGATGACGCTTTGAGCTTCGACCGGATACCGTCCAGGATCGTTACCGTGTTCACCGGCGTGCCGTTGTAGTTACCCCACAGCATCGTCTTATTGTCCGCATTGGGACCGATAATAGCTATTCGCTTCGCCGTCCTGCTCAACGGCAGGATGCTTCCCCTGTTCTGCAACAGCGTCATCGACTCGCGCGCCATGTCAAGCGCCAGCTCCCGGTGCTGCGGGCTGTTGATCACGGAAGCAGGTATCTTCGTCCATGGCACCAGGGCATCGTCGTCGAAATCCCCCAGCTCCATCCGGCCCGTCAATAGGCGCAAGAGATGCTTATCGATCTCTTTTTCCGTGATCAGCCCCTTTTTGACGGCATCCGGAAGATGGGCAAAGGCATATCCGGCCCAGACGCATTCCACGTCCGTCCCTGCCAGGACGGCCTTCGCCGAAGCATGCACCGCATCGCTGGACACTTTGTGACTGGTATAAAAATCCGTGACGGCGCCGCAGTCCGACACCACGATGTGTTTAAAACCCCAGTCATCCCGTAGGATGGTCTGCAGCAGCCGGTTGCTCCCGCAGCACGGCTCGTCGTCTATCCGTTGATAAGCGCACATCACTTCCCGGACATCCGCATCCCGTACCAGCGAATGGAAGGCCGGCAAATAAGTTTCCCACAATTCCCGGGGCTCCACATCAACCACGTTCAGGACATGCCGGCTCCACTCGGGTCCCGAATGCACGGCGAAATGTTTGGCGCAGGCCAGCAGCTTCCGGTATTTGGCGTCCGTGGGCCCCTGCAATCCCTTTACCACGGAGACGCCCATACGCGACGTAAGATACGGGTCCTCCCCATACGTCTCCTGGCCGCGGCCCCAACGGGGGTCCCGGAAGATATTGACATTCGGCGTCCAGACCGAAAGACTTAAGAAACGCCTGTTGTCCTGTCCCCGCTCCATCGCCTGGTTGTATTTTGCCCTCGTCTCGTCCGAGACGGCGTCGAAGATCTTATAGACCAGCGTGTCGTCGAACGATGCCGCCATGCCAATCGGCTCCGGGAATACGGTGACGCTGTCGTTGTTGGCCAGTCCATGCAGGGCCTCGCTCCACCAGTTGAATTTTTTGATCCCCAGCCGCGGTATGGCGGGCGACTGGTCCTGCATCAATAACGCCTTTTCCTTCAACGTCAGCCGGGAGATCAGGTCCTTCGCCCGGTCTTCTGCGCTCAAGGCAGGGTCCTGGTAGGGCAGTTTTTGCCCAAAGCAGCTGACAGAAAAGAACAGTCCGGCTATCAATAGTATCTTCATTTGTTTAGTGGTTTAAAGTCGCAGCTGCTGCCGACAGCAGAATATAATTCGCGCATATCCCCACCGTTACCTCATTCTCGCCCCAGAAAAAAGGCCAGTCCTCCTTGTTCTCGGGGAAGTCGGGCTTCAGGATCAGGATCCCCGGCACAACCCCGCCGGCGATATAGCTGAAATCAGCCCGGTTGTTGCCATAGGTGATGCGCTTCGAGTGGGTGCCCACCGCCGAAACAAAGCTGACATTGGAATACGGATGGCATCCAAAAAGATAATCCATTCCCTTATAAACATATTCGACACCGACAATGTCCGCGAAATATTTATGCGCGTAATAGTTGGTGATCGCCCAGTTGACGATACCCCCATTGCCGCCCCATCCGCCGGTAGCCATCGGCACCCCATAGGGGTTTTGCCTTGCATACCCGTCGCTCAGGGCCTTGTATTTTTCAACATATGGCTTCAGCTTCGCCTTGTAATCGGCTCCCATATACGCACAGGCCTGCAAAGCCGTGGTCATGCCAAACTGCACGGACCTGTCCAGCGCCTGCCAGACGCCTTCCCGGAACGCCTTCGCATATTTTTCATCCTTCGTCGTGATATACAGCTGCAAGCCGGCGGAAGACCGCAGGTTGCGACGGAACATCATGGCAAACCGCGACGTATCGTTCTTACCCATGCTGTCGTTCTCGTCCCAGAGTTTTTCCGCGCAACGCAGGCTCCTGTCAGCTAGTGAATCATCAAAGCCGCGTAAGGCCCGGCTGGCCGCCGCCAATGCCGCCGCGGTGTAATAATCCAGGAAGCTGGTCCTTTCCGTGAATGCCCACCGGTCATCCATGGTGCCGCTGGATTTTCCATCCGTCTGGTAAGGCTTCAGATCAGGATTGAAGGGCAGGTTGTCCGTCTCCGTGGAAGCATCGCCCAAATGATGGTACTGGTGAAGGTTGGGCACGACGATACCTCGTACCGGGTGACCGATGTTCTCCACCTGCGCCACCATATTCAACGTCCCATGCTTTATCTGTTGTAAAATATCGGGCTTGCCATCCGGACGATGGATGTCTACATAATGCGTTCGGTAGTCGACATAGGTCTCATCCCTCTCCGGCCGGAAATTCTCCCAGGCATCCACCAGCGCCAGCACCGCGTCGCAATGGGAGCCGGTCTGTATATCGAAGTCGCCCGCATCGAACCAGCCGCCCACGGCCAGACCGGGTATCCGTTCCAGCGGTTTGTACTTCGTCTGCGTGGAAGCCCCCATGCTATAGCCATCGAAATGCTGATGGTTTACGGGCGCCTGTAACGCATCGTCCATGAACGGAACGCCATGCCATACCCGGTATGCCTCATTGACCTCCATATGGTCCATCTGGACGGGGAACCATATATCCGAAGTAGGATGCCAGATATCATCGTATACGTTAGGGCTGATGGAAAAAGTGTTGGTCTTCTGATCGCCGTATCGAATAAAATACAGCCCCGGTTCCTTCACCGCGCTGAAGTCGAACCTGCCATAGTTATAACGGAGATAGCGCCCCCAGGAATGCACCTCGCCTTTCAGCTTCTCCACGGGCTGACCATCCGCCGTCACCCGGTACAGCGTCGCCTGCGGCAACAGCACATCGTTCTTGTCCAGCTCGATCACCGCCATCTTCTCCTGCTCCGGTCGGTACCCCACTTGTGAGAATTCGATCACGGGCTTGCGCGTCCAGTTGGGGATTGCATGGGGCTCGACATACCAGCTCAACACCTTCCCCGTCTTGTGCGCGGGCAGCAGGCTACGTACGATGAACCAGCCGTTCTGTCCCAGGTTGCGACCGTCGAACAGTTGCAGCTCCGTATCCGCACACCGAATCGCAACCTCCCGTTCGGGGTCTTCCGGCGCCAGCACCAGCGTCTTGCCGGTGGCGATCGGCTCGGGTATGATAAATTCATTCCGTCCCCTGTCATCGAACGTCGTGTGACCGGCAAATTGCGGGATCTTTTCACTAAGGGGCGCCATTTTCGTGGAGCTCGAAGGGTATAAGGGAAAGGTCCCCGGCTTTCCATCCACGAGAAAACTTTTTTCGAAATAGGCCGAAGGCAGGAACTCCATATTATAACCGGCACGGCCTTCCAGTTTCTCCGGCAGCGGCTGGTCCAGGTACACGCTGATCTCCACCCCCTCGTCTTTGGCCGTCACGACGACCCGCGAAGTAAAATCATACTCCTTGTATTTCAGCACCGCCTCGATGCTGCCTGCCGCCCTGTCCACCTTTCGGCTCGTCAACACGGGTATCAGGTCCCACTGCTCGGGAGTATTCTGCAGCCGCACGGCCCCGCCGGTGGAAGTCCGCACGCCATGATGGATCAGCTCGACACCTGCCGTTTTCTCGTCGAAGAACATCCCGTTGTACTGGCTGCTGAAGACCATGACATTCACGCCGCGCTTTTCAAAATACCCGGAGTCGTTGATCTGCAATTTTTGCCCATGGGCCAATGTCGAAAGGAGACATGATACCAGCACGCCGGCAAGGCAGCGCCGCACGCAAAGAATATTGTTCATATTAAAGATTATTTATTCGCCTTTATCAAAGACAGCATCTCCGCCGCATACCGTCTGCCGAATTCCCGGTAGCCCGCCGCATTGAAATGCAAGTGGTCCCCGCCTGCGGTACATCCCGCCGAAGAAATCACATGCGCAGTCGCGATCACGGACGGCAGCGTGGCGATGATCTTATTCATGCTCGCGCATACCCCTCCCTGGTCCGCATTCACCACCTCTCCCGCCAGCAACGGCGCCTGCTCCGCCCTCAACCCCAGGTCATGCAGTAAATTATCATAAACGACCCGCACCTTCGCAGGCCAAAGACTATCGTTCGTATTGGACTCGCCCTGGTGAAGGAGAATGCCCTTTATGACGCCCGAGCGCTGCGCCAGCTTCGCCATTTCCACCAGCCGCTCGTATGGATTGCCGCCATACTCTTTTATCATGCCTTTCATCCAATCCGGCGCCGTGGCCGCATATGCTTCAAAATGATCCTTGTCGAACAGCTCGATCTTGCACCCGGGCACGGCGACATTGATAATCCCTACCCGGACGCCGGGCGGCAGTTGCTCCACCATGGTCCTGCCAAAATAGTCCGCCGGCGACAGCCCGGAATGACAACGGCACAACGGCGGCACAGCGGGATACCATCCGCCCTTTACCCGCCCCAGGTTGGGACAGTCCACTGCCTCCAGTACCCGGAGGCG
>DASZOW010000241.1:0-3998 GCA_035550615.1 Puia sp. | reverse complement strand
CCGGCGGCTCGATAGCCCATTTCGGTTTCGGGCTAATGCTGGTGGGCATCTTATTGAGCTCCGCAAAGAAGCAGGTATTGTCGTATAACACCACGGGCATTACGCTGAATTTTACGCCGGAGTCCAAACAGGACCCGATGGAGAACCTGACGTTGCTGAAGGGCGTGCGTACCGATATGGGTAAATACTGGGCGACATACGTGGGGGATGATTCGGTGGATCAGCGGCAGCGGATCACCTACTACCAGATCCATGTAGAGAAAAAGGATGGCAGCGAGCAGTTCGATCTGTATCCGAATTTTCTGCGGAGCGTGAAGACGCAGGATCAGCCGACGCCGAATCCCGACAAAAGACATTACTGGAACAGGGATATCTTCAGCTATATCAGCGCCACCAACGCCGAGCTGAAAGACGATACGGCGACATTCCGCAGTTCGGTGGTCGGGCTTCACGATACCGCTTATTACTCCAAGGGATATATGGTTTTGGATTCCGTGGAATTGAATCCCAACAATGCGAAATACCATTTTGGGCGGGGCGATACGGCGCTGATGGCGAAGATCACGGTGGTGAGCCGGGACAGTATGCGCTATACGGCTTATCCGGCGTTCTATCTCAAGGACAATCAGCCGCATTATCTGAACGATACCGTTTTTGCGCAGGATCTGGCGTTGCGGTTCAATATGATCACCAGGGATCAGAAATTCGATCTTGGGATCAAGGAGTCGTCGGACATGGTCCCCTTTATTGCGCTCAAGGTGATAGAATTCCCGCAGATCGGGCTTTTGTGGCTCGGAACGATCATCATGATCATCGGGTTTGTTATCAGCATTTTATGGCGCAGGAAGCAGGCCAGGCTTGTGAAGGTCTAGTGTCGGCGCGGGTTACCTTTGGCGGCTCCGGGGTATTAATTAGGGAAGTTTTTTAGTAACTTTAGAGCATCATGCGCCGGGCCGTTACATACCTTTTTTTCCTTTCCGTATCCTTACTGGGAGGTATCGGCGTATCCGGCCAGACGGTCGATACCGCGAAATTGCGTGAGCTGGCCGGTTCGGACAGCAGGCTTCCCGACAGTGTGATCCGGCCTGTTTATGGCCCCAACGATACGATCATCGTTCCTGCGAAGATCGTCGGCAATGAATTGTTATCAGCGAGCAGCGGCGAGTATGTGTGGGTTCAGCATGCGATGACGCCGGCGATGCGGCGGCGGTGGGAGGAGTGGACGCGGCTGCGGAATGCGGTTTATGTGACGTATCCCTACGCGCGCCGGGCGGGGATGATCATGAACGAGATGAATGCGAAGCTGGCGTTGCTGACCACCGAAAAACAGCGGAAGGCGTATGTTCAAAGCCGCGAGAAGGAGCTGAAGAAGGAGTTTACGCAACCGTTGGAGCAGCTAAGCATTTACCAGGGGAAGATACTGATGAAGCTGATCAACCGGCAGACCGGTAATAATTGTTACGAGATCATCAAGGAATACAAGGGCGGGTTTACGGCGCGTTTTTGGCAGACCGTGGCCTTTTTCTTCAGCAGCAATCTCAAGCAGCCCTACGATCCCAAAGGGGATGACCAGGCGATCGAGGCGATCGTCGAGGAGGTCGAGCGGATGTATCACAGTTAATTTATGGGAGGCTCGCGGGGCGCGCGGGGGCGCGGGCTATGGCGGCGGGCTAGAGTCTCGTGATCTTTTCTATGAGCCCGGTGGTCGAGATGCCGGGAATGATGGGATTGATGACGACGCGGCCGCCGGCGGCCATGACCTCTTTGGCGCCGACGATCTGATCCAGCGTATAGTCGCCGCCTTTGACGAGTACGTCGGGCTGAACGATGTTGATGAGTTCGAGTGGGGTATCTTCGTCAAAGATGATCACCGCGTCGACCATGAGCAGCGAGGCAAGGACCGTAGCGCGGGCATCCTGGTTGTTGATGGGGCGATCGGGCCCTTTGAGGCGGCAGGTAGAGGTGTCCGAGTTGAGACCGACGACGAGATAATCGGCTTCGCGGGCTGCGTCGGAGAGAGAGGCGATGTGTCCGGCATGGAGGATGTCGAAACAGCCGTTGGTGAAGGCCACGGTTTTTCCCAGGAGGCGCCAGCGGCGGAGCTGGTGCCGGAGTGCGCCGAGGTCGTATATCTTATACTGAATGATCTGTGGGAGTTTCATGTGCTACGATTTGATAGTGTTGTTTTTTGTTGAGCCGTGGCAGCAGGATAAAGCTGACGGTACCGAACAGGATAAAGCTGAGGAACTGGCCGAACCAGAGCAGCCAGCCGAGCGCCTGTCCATAGGGAAGGGAAGGAACGTTATAGAACGATACCGTCTTTTGGACGAGCAGCGCATAGGCGCCGATGCCACCGGGGGACACGATCATGCCGATGCTGCCCATGGCCAGGACGCTCAGCGCGTCGATGACCGTGAGATGGCGGGTGGCGCTGATGGCGAAGAAACCGAAATAAGTACTGAACCAGTACAGGCACCAGATACCGATGGTGTAGACGAAAAAGAGGGGTTTGTTGCGGACATCTTTGACGCTGACGAGACCGTGCCAGATATTGATGAAGACGGAGCGTACTTTCCGGATGGCGGCAATGTGCTGAAAACGGTTAAGCGCCCAGCGGCCGGTGAGGAAGAGAAATAGCGCTACGGCTATCAGCAGGACGATCCTGATCCAGGAGGCCTGGCCGTTGGCATTGCGGAACAAAGCGTCCGTTTTACCCGAGGTGAGCGTATGGATGACATCGTACTGAAAGAACAGCGTGAGGCCGAAGACAGTGACGAGGCAAGCGACGTCGAAGGCGCGTTCGGCGACGATGGTGCCCACCAATTTATCGGCCGGGACCTTTTCATAGCGGGCGAGGATGGTGCATTTGAGCACTTCGCCCAGGCGCGGGGCGCCGAGGTTGACGAAATAGCCGATCATGACGCCGAGGAAGCAGTTGACCCGCGATGGTTCATAGCCCAGCGGTTGGATGAGCTGGCGCCAGCGGAGTGCGCGGAGCCAGTGGCTGGCCAGGAGGAGACCGAGTACGGGGATGAGCAGCCAGTAGTTGGCGCGGTCGAGGGCGTCGCGCAGCTGTACCCATTTTTTGGAATCCATGCCTTTAAGACTTAGCCATACAAAAAACGCTGCCAGCGCAGCGAAGAACAGATATTGCAGTGCGACGAGGAGCGTTTTTTTCATTCGGAGTCAATGTTTTTTTAGCGGGCGAATTCAGTCGCTTTCGCTTGTGTCATAGGCCTCAAATTACAGTTTATTTCCTGCTTTTGGAAAAACGATACCAGGTTTGAAGCGTTTGGCTTCTTCGAATTCCATGTGTGCGTAGGAGATGATGATGACGATATCGCCTACTGCACCCTGACGTGCAGCGGGGCCGTTGAGACAGCAGGTGCCGGATCCGCGTTTCCCTTTGATGAGATAGGTTTCGATACGGGCTCCGTTGTTGACATTCACGATCTGAACTTTTTCGTTCTCGATCATACCCGCTGCGTCCATGAGGTCTTCGTCGAGGGTGAGGCTACCAACATAATTGAGATTGGCTTCGGTGATGACCGCGCGATGAACTTTGGATTTTAGGATTTCGATGACCATGTGTGACTGGTGATTTTTTTTTCGAGGGCACAAAAGTAACAAATCTCGCGGGATCACGGTTCACAAGAGCAGATTGTCGATGAGGCGGACCTCGCCGATGAAGGCTGCGATCAGTGCGATGGCGTGTTTGGGGCCGGGCCGGGCGGCTCGGGGTGTGGCGGCCGGGGGCGGGGCAGCTTCGGGGGAGACGGCTTCGGGGGAGACGGCTTCCGGCATGGCGGCCTCAGGGGATGATGCTTCGGGGGAGGCGGCTTCGAGGGTGTCGGCGTCGGCGATGGCGATATAGTCGATACGGAAACCGGCGGCTTCGAGGATATTCCTGGCTTTGGCGATCAGCGGATCGGCGGGGCCCGGCCAGCCGGCCTTTATCGTTTGGAGGGCCTGGTAGATGGCGGTCGACCGGATGCGTT
>DASZOW010000240.1:0-4240 GCA_035550615.1 Puia sp. | reverse complement strand
AGAATCTCGTCGCCGCGTATGAGAACAATCTTTACAATGCGATCCCGCATGGGTTTTATATCCATATGTACTCCAAATATAGCGACGAGGCGATCAATACGGCTCCGTGCTGCGGCGCCAACCTTTTTGCACAGAATACTTATACTCCCGATAATATCACGCAGGTCAACCAGGGAGATTATTGGGGCGGTTATATGTACTATTGGACCATGGGGTATCAGTACCTGCGCGAGGTCAATCTCTTCCTTCAGAAAATGGCGGAGCCCGGATCGATCCAGTTCAGCTCCAAACAGCAGCTCGTGGGCGAGGTCCATTTTTTAAGGGCGTTCATCTATTTCAATCTGATCGAGCGATATGGCGGTGTGCCGATCGTCAACACCGTATACCAGTTGGGCGACAGCACCGATTTCGTCCGCAATACCTTCGACGAATGCGTGACGGCCATCAAAGCGGACCTGGATTCGGCCAAACCGGCGCTGGCTCAAAGTTATTTGTCCACCGATCCCAACTTCGGCAGGGCGACGCGGGACGCTTGCCTGGCGCTTTGGTCCAGGGTAACGCTGTATGCCGCTTCCCCGCTCTTCAATACCAGCAATGATATATCGAAGTGGCAAGCCGCATCGGATGCCGCCGACTCCCTGCTGAACAGCAGCTACTCCTTGTATCCCGATTACAGGACCTTGTTCAACCAGCCGAGCGGGAGTGCGGAAAGCGAGTACATCTTTGCACGGCAGTTCACGTCTGCAAATGGTACGGAATATCCGATGAACAATCTCGGCCGGCGTTACGGCGCTTATGGCGGTTGGTGGGCGAGTAACGGGCCGTCGCAGAACCTGGTCGACGACTATGATATGGCGACTACGGGTGAGCCTCCATTTACCTGGGTGGGTGGCGGTCCCGGTGCGATGACGGCGGCGACGCAGCAGGCCAATCCGGCCTCGGGCTATGATCCGAGCCATCCGTATTGGAACCGTGATCCGCGTTTCGAGGCAACGATATTACATGACTCGGGAGTCTATCACGGCGATACCTGTTTCGAGTGGATCTCATCGGACGGTAACTCCTGGGGTTATGACTCGTACAAACAGAGCAGTGACAATCCGGAAGGCGGCTATATCCTCAAGAAGTTCATGCCGGACAACCAGCCGTTGAACTGGCAAACTGTCTATACGACGCCCTGGCCTTTCTTCCGTTTAGCGGAGATCTATCTGAACTATGCGGAGGCGCAATTCAATTTGGGACACGAGGATGTGTGCCGGCAATATCTTTCGAAGGTGCGGGCGCGGGTAGGTATGCCGGCGATACCCACGTCTTACACGGGGGATGCGTTGAGGTCGAGGCTGTACAATGAACGGCGGATCGAGCTGGCGTTCGAAGGGCACCGTTTCTTCGATGAACGGCGGTGGATGATCGCGGGTGACATCGAGAACCGGCCGATGCGGGGCATGCAGATCATCAAGAATCTGCAAACGGGAGTTACGACATATACGCCGGTGGTCTGGTTACAGAAGATCCCGTATACCAGCGCGATGAACTTGTTGCCGATCGAACGGGCGGAGCTTCATCGCAATCCCAAGCTTACGCAGTCTCCGGGCTGGCAATAGTCTTATTGCCGTTTGGAGCTTTGACGTATTAGGATATCGGAGGCGATGACGATCGTCTCGGTGGCGGGCGCCGGACTTTGTTGGTAGATGCGTTGGAAGTAAAGTTCGGCGGCCTTGCGGCCGATCTCCAGGCTGTGCTGGTCGATGGTGGAAAGCGAAGGGGTGACGAGCTGGGTAAAGCTCTCGTCGGCGAAACCGAAAACGCCGAGCTCGGTAGGAATATGGATGTTGAGGAGAGCGGCGGCATCGAGTACGCCCAGGGATTGGTGGTCGGAGACGGTAAAGATGGCATCGGGCCTGTTTGGAAGCCCGAGGAGGGAGAGGGCCGCTGTCTTTCCTCTTTCGCGGGTGAGTGCGTTGTCGACGATGAAGTTATAGGGGATAGGCAGATCGGTTTCCGAGATTGCCGCGATGAAACCTTCTTTGCGTTCCTGGAAGGCCTTGACGGAGACCGGTCCGCCGAGGAAGGCGATCTTTCTGTATCCTTCGTTGATCAGGCTTTTTACGGCCTTAAAAGATGCTTCCCGATTGTCATTGATGACCATGAAGCTATCGAACGATTCGAGACAGCGGTCAAACTGGATCACCGGGATCTTGTTGCGGGCGATCTTCCGGAGGTGATCGGCGCCGCTGGTTTGTTCGGCATTGGAGATGAGTATGCAGTCGACGTTCTGCTGGATGAGTGTTTCGATGGCTTTGCCTTCTTTCTCCCAGGATTCGTGGGACTGGCAGATGACGAGACTGTAGTTGTTGGCAAAGCAGACTTCTTCGATGCCCGAGATGGCGTCTGAAAAGAAGTTCTGGTTGATGTGCGGGACCACGACGCCGATGGTCTTAGAGCGTCCGCTGCGGAGATTGGCCGCGCGGGAATTGTGGAGGTAATTGAGCTGTTTGGCTTTTTCTTTGACCCGTTGGCGGATGGCTTCGCTCACCGAAGAGTGGTTGTTGAGCGCTTTGGAGACATAGGATGGCGAGATACCCAACTCTTTGGCGAGGTCATAGATCGTGGCTCGTTTTCGGGTGTTCATGTGTAACAAAAATTGGAAATTACAATTAATCGGGAACAATAAAGACAAAGTACCATGGAAATAAGCTTACCGCCTGTGTTATTCGGTACCAGTGCCCTGGGGAACCTTTTTGTCGAGCTGGACGACGAAGACAAATTAAAGATCGTGGAGGCCTGTATCAGGTCGTCGGCAGGTCCGGTAGTATTCGATTCTGCGGGCAAGTACGGGGCGGGTCTGGCGTTGGAGGTGTTGGGCCGATGTCTGCGCCGGTTGGGTGTTGCCCCCGGGGAGGTGATCATCAGCAATAAGCTCGGCTGGGTCCGGTGTCCGCTCAGGGCGGAAGAGCCCACCTTCGAGCCCGGTGTCTGGAAGGGTTTGCGGCATGACGCCGTTCAGCGCATCGGCTATGACGGGATGATGGAATGTTTTGCGCAGGGCAATGAGCTGCTCGGCGGGTATATACCACAGATGGTTTCGGTGCATGACCCGGATGAATATCTCGCCGGTGCGGGTGGGCGGCGGGAGTTGGAGGAGAGCCGCTATACGGATATCCTGGATGCTTATGAGGCGTTGTTCGATCTGAAACGGGAGGGCAAGGTAGCGGCGGTGGGGGTCGGCGCCAAGGACTGGCGGGTGATCGCGAAGATTGTCGCGGATGTGAAGCTGGATTGGGTTATGTTTGCCAACAGCATGACGGTAAAAAGCCACCCTGCGCCGCTGATGGCATTGATGAAGGACCTGGCCCGGAGGGGTGTGAAGGTGATCAATTCCGCCGTATTCCATTCTGGATTTTTGGTAGGCTCGGATTATTTCGATTACCGGCAGGTATGGCGTGGCGATCCGGGCAGTGATCCCTTGTTTCGCTGGCGCGAGGAGTTCTTCGCCGTTTGCGAGGACTTCGGGGTCAAGCCTGCGGCGGCCTGTATCCAATTTGCATTGACGGTTCCCGGCGTCAGCAGCATCGCTTTGCAATCATCCGATCCGGCGCGGGTACGACAGAACCTGGAGCTGGCTACCACGCCTTTACCCGGGGCGTTCTGGCAGGCACTCAGCAAGCGGGAGCTCATCGATCCCAGTCTTCCTACAGTCGTTCATCCGGGGGATATTCAATGGCCCCCAATCAAAAAATAGCAGCATGTCGATAAAGCAGATCTTATTCGCGGCCTTGTTTTACATGGCATCGGCCGCACAGGCGCAACAGGACGCACCGCTCCGGCTTTGGTACCGGCAGCCCGCCGGAACCCGATGGGAGAATGCCCTGCCTTTAGGCAATGGCCGGCTGGGTGCGATGGTCTTTGGGAATGTGCCTTTGGAGAATATTGCGCTTAACGAAGCAACCGTATGGAGCGGAAGCCCTAACAGGAATGACTACCCGGAGATGCTCGCGGCTTTGCCCGAGGCGCGGCGGCTGATCTTCGAGGGAAAGCAGGCCGAAGCCCAGAAATACCTGGAAGGCGCGGTGAAGTTGAGTAAGTCCAGCGGGCAAATGTTCGAGCCGGTGGGCAGCCTGCGGCTCGCGTTCGAGGGACAGGATAGTTATACGGACTACCGTCGCGAACTGGACATCGGCCGGGCAGTGGCCACTACTTTCTATACGGTAGACGGAGTGCGCTATACGAGGCGGGTCCT
>DASZOW010000239.1:0-7355 GCA_035550615.1 Puia sp. | reverse complement strand
GACTATCAATACAACATTTTTACGCAAAAGGGCGGTCTCGCCTATAGCTTCGTCAAAAAGAAGATGCGTTTCTCGCTGGGCACCGATGTCGGTTTCTCGAAATTCCACCAGACCGATGTCGTCGCCGACACTTCGATCTATCGTCGTTTTGTCAACTGGTTTCCGACCGCCAATTTCGCCTGGTCGTTCTCTTCCATGCGGCGGCTCAATATCCAATATAACGGCATCCCCACACAGCCAAGCGTCACGCAGATCCAGCCTATCCTCACCAACGAGAACCCATTGAACATCTATATCGGCAACCCCGGGCTGAAACCCCAGTTCGCCCACCGGATCAACCTGTTCTACAACGACTACAAGGTGCTCACCGACCGCGGCATCTGGGCCAACATCTGGGCTACGTTCACGCCCAACGATATCAGCACCAGCACGTCGGTGGATGCCACCGGCAAAACGACCAACCAGTACATCAATGTCAACGGCACATATAACCTCGGTGGCTGGCTTTCCTATTCCTTTAAATGGAATAAACCCGGTATCCGGTTCAACTTCCACGGCAATCCCAGCATCAACAATAATGTGAGCTATGTCAACGGGCTGCGGAACGATACGCGCAGCAACACCTATTCGTTCGGCAGCGGCATCTATAAATCCAAGGAAAAGAAATTCGATATCGGCGTCGATTTCACCGCCGGCTATACGAACAGCAAGTCTTCCATCAACACCGGCGTGCGCACCGATTACTGGACCTTCCAGATCCAGCCGGATGGCAACCTCTATCTGCCGTTGAAATTCCAGGTCCACGCCGACGCGGAGATCGACCTGCGGCAAAAGACGGCGGCTTTCTCCACCAATAACAATGAGGTCATCATCAATGCCTGGATCGGCAAGAAGTTTCTCAAACATGATCAGCTGCAGTTCAGGATCGCCGTCAACGACCTGCTGGATCAGAACATCGGCTTCAACCGCACCGTCAATAGCAACTTTATTTCTCAGAACACTTATAGCACCATCCGGCGTTTCGGCATGATATCGCTGATCTGGAATTTCAATAAACCCGGTACGCCCGTTCCGAATCAACGCTAACAAAGAACTATGTACAAACTAACCATCCTGCTGATCATGGTCCTGGCATTTGCGCGGCCGGTCGGCGCACAGAATACCATCTTCCTCTCGCACGGCAAGATCGAATACGAACGCCGCATCAATGTCTTTGCCCAGATCGGCAATGATGACGACCAATGGTCCGAATTCCGGAAGAAATTATCCAATCATTTCAAGACCTCGTATTTCGACCTGCTTTTCACCCGCGATAAAAGCCTCTATCGCCCCGGCCGCGAAAGCAGCGACCGTGATATGTTCAGTTTCTGGCAATCTCCTGCCCAGGATAATACCATCTGGTCGGATCTGGCTAACGACAAAGCGGTCAGCCAGAAAAATGTATTCGAGCAGACCTTTTTGGTGCAGGACAGTCTCCGCAAGATCAAATGGAAGATCACCGACGAAACGCGTAACATCGCCGGCTTCAACTGCCGCCGCGCCAATGCCATCATCATGGATACCATCTATGTCGTGGCCTTCTATACGGATGAGATCCTTACCAACGGCGGCCCCGAGTCGTTTACCGGGCTGCCGGGCATGATCCTCGGCGTCTCGCTTCCTCATCAGCATATCAGCTGGTTCGCGACAAAAGTGGAAGCCATACCCATTACAGAAGCCGAGGTCGAACCGCCCGTCAAAGGCAAGAAAGTAAATAACACCGCCCTGCTGCAAGCCGTAAAACCCAGCCTCAAGGACTGGCGCAAGATCGGCCAGCAATATCTCGAAGCGATCATGTTATGACCAACTTGGCGATCGTCCCACAGGTCCGCAAGCCCGATCGGCAACTCCAGAACGCTATGGCCGTAATTCCAGCACCCACATCGTCCTGCCGGGGATCGACGCCGGCTGATCCAGTGCATGCCGCTCACCGGTAACCACATCGACGCCGGAAGAAAACCCTTGCATACGTTCGCTGAACCGGCCAAAATCCACGGTCACCGGCTCATTCCCTGTATTCATCGCGCAAAGCACAGTCTGGCGGCCATCGTACCGGAAATAGACATATAGCGATCGTTGCGGCACATATTGCATCATCTGCCCGTTCCGTAACGCGGTCGAATGCAGCCGGTACTGGCCCAGCTTCTTCACCAGCTGCTGTACGCCGAGCTCGTCGGCGCTCAACCCTGCACCGGTAAACGCGTTCTTGACGTCGCCGGGCCAGCCGCCGGGAAAATCGCGCCGGACATTGCCATCGGGATTGGCCAGACCCTTCATCAACACTTCGGTTCCATAATACAGCTGCGGGATACCCCGCGCCGTCAACAGCCATTCCAACGCCATTTTCTGGCCGGCCACATCTTCCCCGATCTGGGAAAAGAACCGGCTCATATCGTGATTGTCCAGGAAGATGACATTGGCCGCCGGATTCTGATAGAGAAAATCGTCGCTCAGGGTCTCGTAGAGCCTGTTCACTCCCCCGCCCGACGCCGAGGTATCCCTGATGGCCGGCTCGATGCCGTTGAAAAGACATTGGAAATCGAGTACGCCCGGCAGATTGCTTTTGAAAAGCACATCCAGGTGATTGCGCGTGAAATAGGCCTGTTTGGCCACATCGCCGATCCAGCATTCGCCGAACATGGTGATATGCGGATACTCGGTGAACAACGCCTGGTTGCAGCGGTTCATAAAATCCAGGCTGTTGTACATATAGGTGTCGATCCGCCACCCGTCGACGCCGAACGTCTCCACACACCAGATGGCATGCTCGATCAGGAATTCCGCCAGATCGTTGTTATCCTGGTTCAGATCGGGCATCTCCCGGGTGAACCAGCCGTCACTGGATAGCCGCCGGTCGATCTGGCTGGCATGCGGGTCCATCAGCGGTTCGCCGCGATAGTTGGTCTGCGTATACTTCGGCCATTGATGCAGCCAGCTGCTGTCGGGGAGGTCCTGCACCAGGAAATGATAAAGCCCCACATGGTTGTATACCGCATCCTGGATCAGCTTCATCCCGCGTTTATGCAGCGCATCGCTGAGCTCGCGATAGCCCGCGGCCCCGCCCAGCCGCGGCTCGATGGTATAGTGGTCGGTAAAGGCATAGCCGTGTTCGGTCCGGTTCGGCATATCGTTCTCGATCACCGGCGTCATCCATAGCGTCGTCACCCCCAGCGACTGCAGATAATCCAGGTGGTCGATGATGCCCTTGAAATCGCCGCCATGCCGCAAAAAGATGGAATCTCTGTTCAGGCTCTGATCACGCATGCCGCGGACGCGGTCGTTCCCCGGATCGCCGTCGCTGAACCTGTCGGGCATCAAAAAATAGATGAAGTCGTCGGAATGGATTCCCTGCGCATATGCCGTGCCGTTACCTTGCCGCCGCGCGAGCAGGGGAAACTTCACCTCTCCATCCGGCACCGCGATCTTCACCGTACCCGGCCGCGCATCGGCCCCGATCTCCACCCGGATAAAAAGATAATGTGGATTGGATACCCGGTGCCAGTCGACCACGTGTACGCCGGGATAATCGATGCTCACGGTTTTTGCTTCCCCTACCCGTTCTCCACGAACCATGAGCTCGATGGTGCTGTGCTTCATGCCGACCCACCAATTCGACGGATAAACATGTATTTCGTACGCAAAGCCGTGCATCCAGACGGCGACAAATAACAAAATGAGATTCGATTTTCGCATGACGATGAATTTTTTTATTTGCCGGAGGCCGGGGCAGTCCGTTCCGCAAAAAACCCGGCCTTCTCCTGCTGGATACGAATGGCGCCCCCATCATAGACAAAGAGCATGGAGACGGCCGCGGCGAGCAGACAGAAACCGGCGAGCACGATCGCATAGATCGGCTGGTTCCCGTAGATATGTTTGACGATCCAGCCCCCGAATACTCCATTGCAGATCTGCGGCAGCGTGATAAAGAAATTGAAGATACCCATGTAGATGCCCATCTTCCCCGCCGGGATGCATCCGCTGAGGATCACGTATGGCATCGCCAGGATAGACGCCCAGGCAAGACCGACGCCGACCATCGCGGCATAAAGTCCCCAGGCGCCGTGGACAAAAAAGATCGCGATGAGGCCGATGCCCCCCGCTATCAGCGAAAGTGCATGGGTAAGCTTGCGGCCCAGCCGCCGCGCTATCGGTGTCAGGGCAAGCGCATAGACCGCCCCTACTCCATTGTATATGCCGAAGGCATTGCCCACGATATTACCGGCGTCATTGAACTCCTTTGTCTTCACATACTCGCCATGCAGCCCGAATACATGTGTGGCCACGGCATCCGTGGTGAAGACCCACATGCTGAACATGGCGAACCAGCTGAAGAACTGCACCAGCCCCAGTTGCCGCATCGTCTTCGGCATCCGCGCAAAGTCGCGGAGTATCTCCCCGAGCCCATGTTTCTCTTTGGCGTCTTCCACGGGACCATGATAACGTTCGTATTCCGCCGGCGGATATTCCCTGGAACAAAGAACGGTCACCAGGATGGCCGCCACAAAAATGGCCGCCCCGATATAAAAGGCATATTTGATGTTTTCGGCGATGCCATCCTTTCCGGGCACCTGGCCGAACCCCAGCCATGCCAGGATGCTGGTCATATACGACCCGCCGACCGCGCCTATCCCGATGAGACAAGCCTGGATGGCAAAACCTGCGGTCCGCTGGCTGTCGGGCAGATTGTCGGCGACCAACGCACGAAAGGGCTCCATAGCCACATTGAAGCTCGCATCCATGATCATGACGAAACCGGCGCCGATCCAAAGCGCGGGGATCACCCCGGCGAGGCTGCCGGAGTTGGGAAGAAGGACCAGTGCCGCAGCGGATAGCAATGAACCCGTGAGGAAATATGGCTTTCGCCGGCCCAGCCGGTTCCAGGTGCGGTCGCTGTAGTGGCCGATCAGCGGCTGAACGATCATGCCTACCAGCGGCGCTACGATCCAGAATGCCGGAAGCTGGTCGACATCGGCGCCAAAGCTGCGAAGAATACGGCTGGTATTGGCGTTCTGCAAGGCAAATCCGCACTGGATCCCCATAAAGCCGAAACTCATGAGGAAGATTTGCGCCGTCGTCAGCTTTGGTTTGGGGACTGCTCCCATAAGAATAGTTTAGATCACGAACCCATTGGGCAGGACCGCGCCCTTCTTGATGACGACCACACCTTCCTTGACCGTGTACAAAGCATGATCGGAATTCTCCAGGTGATGCCCCCCATTGATCCGGACATCATCCCCGATACGGCAGTTCTTGTCTACGATGGCATTCCGGATATAGCAGCGGTGCCCGATGCCCACCGTGGGCAGCCCATGCTGCCGGGCCAGTTCGATCTCTTCGATGGTCTCGTAATAATCCACCCCCATGAGATAGCTGCTGACGATGGTCGTACCGGTGCCGATACGGGTCCGGATACCGATGATGCTGTTCTCGATCCGCGAGGCATTGATGATACAGCCCTCCGCGATGATGGTCTTCTCCAGTGTCGTTCCGCTGATCTTGGCGGGGGGCAACATGCGCGCACGCGTATAGATGGCCTTTTCGTTGTCGAACAGGTTGAAATCGGGAATGTCCTTGGTGAGCCCCAGGTTGGCTTCGAAAAAGGACGGGATATTCCCGATATCGGTCCAGTAACCCTCATACTGGTAGCTCGCGACCTTGTATTTTTCGAGGCTCTGCGGAATGATCTCCTTGCCGAAGTCCGTGGATTCGGCGAATTCATTCTGTAGCAGATCAGAGAGCAGCTGGCGGTTGAAGATATAGATGCCCATGGAGGCCAGGTAGTGCCTGCCCTGCGACTGCATGGTATGACCGGTGTCGCTGACCCATGGCGGCAGCATATCCTGTTTGGGTTTCTCGGTAAACGACGTGATAAAACCGCCGTCATCCATCTTCATGATCCCGAAATCGGAGGCGTCCTTGGCATTTACGGGGATCGTCGCTATGGAGATATCGGCCCCCATCTTCTTGTGGGTATCCAGCATCTCCATAAAATCCATCTGGTACAGCTGATCGCCGGAGAGGATCAGCACATACTCGCTGTCAAAAGGGCCCAGATGCCGCAGACACTGCCGCACGGCGTCCGCGGTGCCCTGATACCAGGTGGGATTGTCGGGCGTCTGTTCCGCGGCCAGGATATCCACGAAGGCCGAGCTGAAGGCGCTGAAATGATACGTGTTCTTGATATGCCGGTTCAGCGAAGCCGAATTGAACTGCGTCAGGACGAACATTCTTGAAATGCCCGAGTTCAGACAGTTCGAGATCGGGATGTCCACCAGCCGGTATTTTCCGGCAATAGGCACGGCAGGTTTCGAACGACTGGCTGTCAGAGGGTATAAGCGCGTTCCGGCACCCCCACCTAAAATCACGGACAAAATTTCCTTTGACATATGAAAGCGTTTAATGAGTTTAAATGTTGGCTCCCGCAAAAATTATTCTCCCCTTATCATCCGTTCATATAGGTCCAGATAGGCGCGGACGCTGGATTCCCAGCTGAAGTCGAGCTGCATCATCTTTTGCCTGATCTCGCGCAGCATCTCCGGCTGATTATACAGCTCCACCGATCGCCAGATGCCATGTGTCATATCCTGTACCGACGCATGCAGGAACCGGATGCCATAACCGCCCTTGTCGCCATAGTCGATGACGGTATCGTGCAGCCCCCCCGTATCCCGGACTACCGGCACCGTGCCATACCGCAAGGCATACATCTGGTTCAGCCCGCAGGGCTCCACCCGCGATGGCATCAGAATAAAATCCGCGCCGGCATAGATCAGATGGCTCAGCGGCTCGTCGAAACCGATATAAGTGTTATAGTCTCCCCTGGACAGATGCCGGATACCCTGCAGCCGCCCTTCGATCTCCGGCAGACCGCTGCCCAGGATCATGAAATTCATCTTTCTGCCTATATAATAAAAGGAGTCTTCGATCACCTGCGGCAGAAGATCGGCCCCCTTGTCGCCCACCAGCCGGCCGATAAAGGTGATCAGCGGTTTGCGCATGTCCAGGTTATATTGCTGGCAGAGCCGGGCCTTGTTTTTTTGTTTGCCTTCCTCCGCCGTCGTCAGATCGTAATGGTCTTCGATATAGCGGTCCGTAGCCGGGTTCCAGACGACAGAGTCGATCCCGTTCAGGATACCGCTGCATTTGCCCTTTTCATATTCCAGCAGCGCCTCCAGCCCCATGGCGGAATGCCGCATCTCCTGCAGATAGGTAGGGCTCACCGTCGTCACCTTCCAGGCGCTCCGGATACCGCACGCCAGCGGGTTCAACGCCCCCTCCCATTCCAGCAACCCGCGTTTCCAGAGATCCCAGTCCGG
>DASZOW010000238.1:0-9085 GCA_035550615.1 Puia sp. | reverse complement strand
TCGGCAACGCCATCCGCGAATTCGCCCTATCCATCGGCAAAAGAAACTTTTTCACATTCGCCGAGATCTACGACAACGAACCAACCATCGAAGACTTCATCGGCCGCAACACCACCGACGGCTTCGGCATCGACGCCGCGCTGGACTTTCCCTTGTTCTATGTCTTACCTGCCTTCGCCAAAAGTCTCGCGCCCGTAGAAGCCGTCCGCAACATCTTCCTCAACCGAAAGATCTCCGAAACCACGAGGCTCAGCTCCCACGGTGAAGCCGGTAAATATTTCGTCAGCTTCCTCGACAACCACGACCAAAACCAACGCTTCAACCAGCCTTCCACGCCACAACCACAAGTCCTCCTCGGTCTCGCCGTGCTCTTCAGCCTCCAGGGCATCCCCTGTGTCTACTATGGTACGGAACAAGATCTTCGGGGTACGGTCGACGCCCAGGGCCGCCCCGATCTCACCAGCCCCGAATCCGTGCGCGAAGCCCTCTGGGGCAAAACGCTGACAGCGTTCGATAAGACCGCTACCATGTACAAACACCTAAAAACCATCGGCGCCCTCCGCAACACCGAAACCACATTACAGTACGGCCGCTTATATTTCCGCGAACTCTCCGGCAACGACCGTGATTTCGGTCTCTCCACCGGCATCGGCGCAGTCCTCGCCTTCTCGCGCATCCTCGCCGCCCGCGAAGTGCTCATCGTTGCCAATTCCAGCACCACGGATACCTTCCAGGGGTTCGTCCTCGCCGACACGGACACCAATCGCGCCCTGCCCATCATGACCGTCGCCTATAGCAACCTCGGCGCCACGGGCACTGGCAAGATGCAGTTCTTCCCTGCCGCCAATTTCTACACCGGCAGCCGTCTCACCGGAACCGGCGAAGCCGTCGCCCTATACATCGTCCTCGCCCCCATGGAAGTCCAGATCATCATTCCGGCCTAACAACGGCGAAAACACCCAGTTGGCATAATAATAGTATCTTGGCCGACATCATGACACACTACGTTCTTTTCTCCGGTCACATGATCGACAAACCCGGTCGGGCCCAACCCCGTTTTCCCGCCTCGAAAGCGCCGGCCGCAGCCCGGGCCATCCGTCACCGGTTGCAAAAGCTAAAGGACATCGTCGCATCTGCACCCATTCAAGATATTGCCGATGCTGCGTCCATTCAAGGCATCGCCGCTGCCGCCTGCGGTGGCGACATCCTCTTCCACGAAGCCTGCCAGCATCTAAATATCCGTAGCGAGATCTATCTCGGTCTGCCCGTCGAAGAGTTCAATAAAACCTCCGTTGCCGCCGCCGGTGAGGACTGGGAGATCCGCTATCGCCGGCTGATAAAAACACTGCCTGTCCACATCCTTCATCCCGATTACACCGCCGATGCCCCCAACACCATCTGGGAAGAAGCCAACCAATGGATGCTCGACATTTCCCTATCCGCCGGCAGCGAAAACCTGACCATGATCGTCCTCTGGGATGGTGACCAGGGCGAAACCGGCGGCGCCTGGCAGATGATGAAGGTCGCCGGCGCCCACCACGCCACCATCGAGCATATCGATCCCAGTCGGCTCTGATAAACGACCAGCATCCTCAACGCACAGCCATTACCTGCTTGCTTTTCACTGCCTGCGACTGCACCTGTGCCGCCATATGCTCCAGATAAATTTCTTGTGAACTCAATGCTTCATAAACAACCCCAGCAACCCCTGTATCAACCCGAGTAAGAACGGGCTCGCCGCTATCAGCCCACCCCTTAGCCAGCTAAAAGGCTGTTCGAGCAGACCATACCACTTGCTGTCCTCATCGTCGTCGTCACGCATCCCCTCTCCACGCGGCAGCTGCAGCTGCACATCCCCGAACTGCATCTTCGCCGGCAGATACACAAGTAGCAGGATCGCCGTAAAAAGTCCGCCAAACAAATACACCGCATCCCCACCCGCCGGACTATAGCCCCAATTCGCCGACAGCAGCTTTAGAAAGCTGAGCGAATTCGCGGCATTATATAAGGCGCCGGTGCACACCACCACCATCGACAGCAGGATCGCGGACAGGATAAAATAACGGTGAAAGAACCCCAACAGTCGGCGGAATTGATCCGCATATTCTTTATGTTTCACCTCTTCCTCGTCTACCGCGGCCGTTCCCAACGCCGCCACACCCGCCTGTGCCGCCCCCGCCGCCGGCGCCATCATCTTCACCTCTTCCCGCTGCACCCGCACCTTCGTCGTCTGTGTCTTCACCTTGTCATAAAAATACCCCAGCATCGACGCGGAATGGATAAAGCCCGCCAGGCAAAACGCCCCGGCAACGCAACCGAGCACATTCGCAAACAGCAGGAAATCTCCCAGCGTCCGCATAAAGAAAAGGTCTTTGACCGGTGGCTCGTCGCTGAACGTGTGGAAGAGCACCACCAGCAGCAGGATCAGGCAACCCGCCACGATCGGCGTCGTCACCCAATAGCCTTTCTGGTCGGGCCGCTCCTCCTCTTTGAAGATCTTCAGCACCTGTCTCATAATATAGAAAGACGCCGGGATCGCAATAAAACAAAATCCCGAAAAGATGACCATCAAAAACACCCAGATCCCAGCGCCCGGGTTTTTCGCCATGAACTGGATATTGCTCTTATAGGTGACGATCCTGAATTGCGCGACGCCCCGATAAACAAATTGCCGGTTATTCACCGGGAACCGCGCATAATAATGGACGCTATCCCGCCACCCACGCCCTGTAAGCCTGTAAGCGCTATCCCACTCCGCCACCCGGTTCGGCGGTATCCCGAAATGCACCCAGTTCGTGACGATCCGTAGCGCATTCGTGTCCGTAATGGTCGAATCCTCATAATATAGCCGATCGTTGTTCAGCGCGATGACGCTGATGGAGTCTTGGGTGATGTGTCTGGAGAAATGGCTGATGGAGTCGCGGGCGATGTCCACCGTATCGCCGGCGGGCTTATCATCGACTACCTTTTCATAGATCCGCTTTTTCGCGCGATAGTCCCTGATCGCCCCGTGCAGCGAGTCCGTAAAATGTTGGATCGCCCGGTCCACGACGTCCCTTGGGAAATAACCGACCTCATGAAAGACCGACCCCGTATTGGGACCCTTTTCGATGGATAAGAGAAGTAATGCCACCACGATACCCGCCAGCCCGAAACCCGAGATAATGGTGATCTGGTAATTCGGTTTGAACCGGGTTTTCTTTACATTTTCCATTGAACCCTAAGATACTTAATTCCGGCAGCTTTTCGAGAAGCCGCAGTTTACTTCCGCCACCGCTTCCAACTTCACAAATAAATCTTTATCTTCGCGCCAGTATTTACTAACTATTAAATTTCAAAAAATGGCAAAAGCAGCAAAGAAAGCCGCACCCAAGAAAGCAGCAAAAAAGGCAGCAAAGAAAGCAGCCCCCAAAAAAGCAGTAAAGAAAGCAGCAAAAAAAGTTGCTAAGAAAGGCGCCAAGAAATCGGCAAAAAAAGCATAGTCTAACAGAACTATATGCGAAAAGCCTCCCAACCGGGAGGTTTTTTTGCGTCCAGCCCACCGCGTATCATCGCTTCCCGTCCCAGCCCGCCCCACGCCCTCACACCTTCACCACCCCACGAAATCCCCGGGCCGCATAATACGCATCCGCACCATTGTGGTATACAAAGACAGTCCCATACCGCATATCCCCGAAAATAGCACCGCCTAGCTCCCGGATATCCGCCGGCGTCTTGAGCCAGCTCGACGTCTTCATATCGAAATCCCCGAGCCGCTGCAGTTCTCGGTATTGTTCCTCGGTCAAAAGTTCGACACCCATGTCGGCCGCCATACCCGCTGCACTATTGGCCGGCGGATGTTCCTTCCTTGACTCCAACGCCTTTCGATCGTAACAGATGCTCCTGCGCCCTTTAGGACTCTCTTCCGCGCAATCAAAAAAGATATATTCGCCCGTCTTCTTATCATGGCCCACAACATCCGGCTCGCCGCCCGTCCTTTCCATCTCGGCGAGCGACCAAAGTTTCTCCGGATTTCCTTGCAGCCGCGCCTGCACCTTGGCCCACTGGAGCCCTTCATGCCGCCGCATGTTCTTCTCGAAACGAGCCTTCAATACCTTGATCAGCTCCTCCGTCTTCTGCGGCGTCAATGTCTTTGAATTTCGGTTCATACCATGAATTTAAGTCAAAAACTTACTTCTTCGCTACCTCACCAACACCACCGTCCCCTTCCGCGTAAATGCCCCGCCCGTCGGACACGTCATCTCCACAAAATATACATAAGTGCCAACCGGCGCCGGCTGCCCATGCACCATCCCATCCCACTGGGCGCTAAGATCTGCGGCATAAAAATGATTCCGCTCGAACACCTTCCCACCCCACCGGTCGAAGATCACCAGGTGCTCCACCTCGCCGATGCCCAAAATATCGAACCTGTCGTTATGCCCATCCCCATTCGGCGAGAAAGCCTCCGGTATCCGCACGCGAGCCTCTTCGCAGATCAGCTTCACCGAAACGGTATCGGTAGCCGTACACCCGACCCCATTGGCCACAGAGACGGTATAGATCTCCGGCTTCTTCGGCGTACACACCGGCTGCTCACAATCCGTACAGCTCAGATAGTCCGGCGGCGTCCATTGCCAGCTCACCACATCCGTGCTGCCCGTAGCCATAAGCGTTACCGGGTTCGCCGCAAATATTTCCACATCGGCGCCGGCATCGACGGTCGGCACCGGCAACACCGTCACCGCTATAGTAGCCGTATCGGAAAAACAGCCATAAGAATCGGACCCCACGACCATATAATGCGTCGAGGCCGCCGGCCGCGCCTGCGGATCACCTACGCTAACACTGGACAACCCGTCGACATCGCCGATCCAATTATACACATCGGTCCCTGACGCCGTAAGCCCGACCGCCGTCCCCTCACATACCGAAGTGGAGTCCGGCCTCACCGCCATCGTCTCCGGCTGCACCACCTTGACCGTCGTCGACCCGCCCCCCGTACATCCATTGCCGTCGACACCCGTGACCATATACGTCGTGCTCGTCAATGGCGACGCCACGGGATCAGCGACATCGGCATGATCCAGCCCCTCCGCCGGGCTCCAGCTATACGTATTCGCCCCCGAAGCAGCCAGCTGCACCGAGGAATGCAGACAAGCCACCGGCGACCCGGGCGCTACAGTAACGGTAGGCGGAGCATGAACCTCGACAGCCACCGCCGGCGTAGCCGCAGCTGCACAGCCAACCGTATCGGTGACTACCAACACTGTCGTATAAGATCCCGCGACAGTATACGTATGCGCCACATTCGAATCCGCGCCACTCGACACACTCCCATCTCCATAGTCAAAAAGAAATCCCAACGCGCCTTTCCCCTTTGCCTGCAACTCGGCCGGCGCGCCAAGACAGATACTGGGCGTCGTCGTCGCCAGACTCCCCGACGGCTGCCGGACATTGACGACATCGGTATATTGGGCGATCAGCCCGCCGACGCCATAGATGGATAACGTCACCGTATAAGTGCCGGGCGATTCATATACGTGGCTGGGATAATTTACATTGCCCGCCGTTCCCCCGTCGCCAAAATCCCACGAAACGCTGCTGTACCCGACCGAAGTATTGGTAAACTGCGCCAGCACCGGCGGACATGAACTTTTGGTCACGTATGAGGTGGCGATCTGGAAGTGACTGTTAAACGGCTTAACCAGAATAACCTGCGAAACCGCACTCGTACAACCGCCCGCGGCATCCGAAGCCGTCAGCGTCACTGTATACGTCCCCGGCTGAGCATAGAGATGCCAGGGGCTGTATGATGTAGACGTAGTGCCATCGCCAAAATCCCAGCTATAAGTCACTGCCGTCGTTCCGTACGCGTTAGTGTAATTATATAGATAGAGCGTATTACCCAGCAGGATCGTATTTCCGCTGGTGCCGAAGGCCGCTTTCGGCCCATTGGCATCTACCACCGCCGCCGCCGAAGTCGTCTGACAACCACCGGCATCGCTCACCGTAACCCGCACGATATATTGGCCGGGATTCGGATAGGCATGGCTGACAGTAAGCCCCGGTGCAAGCGCCTGCGTTACCCCGTCGCCAAAATCCCAGTTCTCCGTCACCAGGGAATTGTTTGCGCCCGCCGTCGAAGCATCCTTCAACACCAGGGGCGACTGATAACAAATATCACCCTTCACCACCGTCACTGCGGCCGTAGCCGTGCCTTCTATCGTCAGCGGGATCGTATTGCTCCGGTCCGTACAACCAAGCGCAAAGGATTTCGTCACCACATACAACCCGCTCTCCCCCGCCGCAAACCCCGAAAGCGTCCAGCCAAATGCCCCATTGTTATAGGGTGTAAAGCCATTCGTAAAATTGACATACCCCGTAAACGGTGTTCCGTCCGCATAGAAGAACTGCGGCGTATAGTCATAATAAAACCCATAGTTCACCTCCGCCGGATTCCGCGCTATCGCCAGTTGCACATTCAGCGAGCCGTTGACGCAAACCTTGGCCGCACTGGCGGTCAACACCGGGTTTTGTTTCGTCAGCACATACACCTGGTCTGAATTCTGTACCGTACAGGTACCGTTGGTCGCCGAAATATTGACATAGTAAGTACCCGTTTGCGCGTATGTATGTTGTACCTGCGCCGTAGACCCATCGGTCGTCGTGGTTTGCCCGTCGCCAAAATCCCAGGTCACCGCGCTGGCGTTGTTCGAAGTATAGTTGAAGGTTACCACATTACGATCATCACAGGTATTCGTATGACCCTGATAGGAGCCGGGTGCGGCGAGCACCGTGATATAAGCCGTCTTGGTCGCTGTGGCCTGGCAGCCGCCCGCCGACATCGCGTTCAATGTTACCGTATAGGTCCCCGGTGTCGTGTAGGTGTGGAACGAATTGACAGAAGAAGAGCTCCCATCGCCAAAATCCCAGCTATGTTAAAGCGGGTTTTCTGCGGAAAGACTGGGGCTGGAGAAATTCACCGAAGACCCGACACAAACCGTCGTCGGCGCCGTAAAATCCAGGCTAAAAGGTTTGTCGATCAATGTCTGTATCGCATTCGTCGTCCCGCTACACCCATTGGCGTCTACATAGTGAAGCACGGTCTTGTACACGCCCGGCGTCGAATACGTATGCGTTGGATTAGCATCCGTTGACGAGGTACCGTCGCCAAGATCCCACGAAAAGCTTTGTAACGTTCCCGCATAGTTGAAAGCAAAGGTCTTTGTAATGGCCAGGTTACAGCTGTTGATCGGCGCATTCGAGGTCTCCCGGATGCTGGGAAAAACTTGCGTCAGCTGTACCGGCTCCGTAATCGTGGTGGAACAACCTTCGGTGCTCGTCAACAGCAACGCCACAGTATAATAGGCATTATATTGGAACCCGCTAAAGCTCATACTTGCCCCGCTGCCCGGCGTAAAGATCGGCGCCGTCGAGTAGTTCTGAGCCCACGCCCGGCTAAAACTGCCCGTGCTCTGATCCGTAAGCGTCACCGAATAAGTGTTGCATCCGGGCTGTGTCGTCAACGAAAACGGCGTGCTGGGTGGATTGGGGTTCACAGTAATAGACTTGCTTGCCTGCTGTGGACACGTACCGAAGACGTTGGCCAGGGTGATCGTGTGCGTCCCCGGCGCGGAGAAATAGTATGAAAAAGGATCAAAATAGCTGACCGTCGTCCCATCTATCTGCCACTGACGGCTTGTCGCCTGCGGCGTGCTCAGGTCGGTAAATGCAATCCCGGAATTTTGGCAAACAGCCGGGTTCGGAAAGCTAAAATCGGTGTGATAGCTCGCAACGTTGAGCGGCGTGCTCCGGGAGAAAGTCGAAGTACAGCCTATCGAATTCGTCACCGTTAGTTTTACCCCATAACTGCCCGCGGCGGAATAGACATGACCAGGGCTCGCGGCTCCTGAGGCCGTCCCGTCGCCAAAATCCCAGGCATAGCTCAGCGTGCCCGGGCCGTTGCTCGTGTTGGTAAATTGAACCGGGTCCGAGACATGGCACAACACCGATTTGTCCGAAGTAAAACCCGCGATCAGCGCCGGGAAGACCTGTACGAGGGCCGGTTGGTCGAGCGTAGCCGTACAGCCGTAGTTGTCCGTCACCGTTAGGCTGGCTCCTGCGGTGCCCGTTTGCGAATAACTATGCGACGTCGTGGGGCCCGCCGACGAAACCGACCCGTCCCCAAAATCCCATAACCAGCTCACGATGGTCCTCGCCCCCCCATCCGTGTTACCGGTAAAAGTCACGGGCGTCCCGCACACCTTGGCCGGGCCCGCGGTAAAGCTCACCGATGGCGGCGGGTATACGGTTACGTTATGCGTGGCAGTTGCGACCGCGCTGCCATTGCTGACCGTAAGTGTCACCGTGTAAGTTCCAGGAGAAGTATAAACAGCTTCCGGCATCGCGAGAGAAGACGTGTTGCCATTGCCGAGATCCCAGAGATAAGTGTAAGCCCCGTCGCTCGTGCCACCTGTACCGCCCGTGCCGCCGCCTCCACCGCCGGTGCCGCCGCCACCACCACCAGTGCCCCCGCCGCCTCCCCCAGTGACCGTCGGAGAAAAATGCACAACCAGCGGACTGCAACCAGCGGAATGATCCATGCTAAACTCTACATGCAATTGCGCATCAGCCCCCTGAATGAAGCAAAGCGATAAGGCTGAAATGATGATAAGCAGTCGCACAGGCTTGTATAATAAGATACCGGCTTGTAATATAGTATAATGGTGTGGCTTCCACAAGCGTACCGCCAACCATCCTGTACCGTCCTGCCCTGCGCGCAACCTCGGTCCCAACAGCGCGCAACCGCGGTCATAACTACCCTCGCTGCGCGCAACTCCGCAACCCGAACAGCGCCCAACCGTGGCCCACCCTGCGCGCAACCCGCGGCTCCCCAAAATACCCAGAAACTAGTATTCGCCCGCCCACTCCCCAGATTGGCCGATTATTTGCGCAGCTTTGCGTATGACCTCTAAACAAAGCGCCGGGATCCTGTTATATCGGCGTAAATCCGACGTCCTCGAAGTCTTTCTTGTCCATCCGGGAGGCCCCTTCTGGAAGAACAAAGATGCCGGCGTCTGGACGATCCCCAAAGGAGAATTCA
>DASZOW010000237.1:0-2929 GCA_035550615.1 Puia sp. | reverse complement strand
ACGCAGGAAGAAGGGTGCGGAGAAAGGTGTTCTCATGGTGGTCTTCGACGAATCGCTGGAAGCCCGGTGCAGGCAGCGGATGGCGTTCGGCCCGGGACATGGCGCCTGCGATACCGTCCACATCTTCGGGATCTACGGCATAGCCCAGCTCGTATTCCTGGTTCAGGGCCCCCAGCAAACCGCAGTCGGGGACGATGCAGGTCTTGCGATGCTGGGCTGCTTTGCCCATGAGGCCGCTGGAGCAATAGAATTTACTATAGCAGAGCAGGATGGTGCCGGCGTCCCTGAAATAAAGATCGACCTGTTCTTCGTCGACGAATTCGTCGAATACGATGAGCTTTTTACAAGGGTCGGTGTTGAGCACGAAGCTGTTGACGGCGGCATCGAATTCCCGGCGGTAGTCTGCGCGGACCTTGCCCGCGATCAGCAGTACCGTCTCTCCCGAGAACCGGGCCTGGCGGTAGGCCGCCACGATATTCGAGATATTTTTCCTGGCGCCCATGGCGCCAAATGCCAGGAGGATGTGCGCGGAAGGCGAGATGCCGAAATGCCGCCGGATCGATAGGGCGCCGGGGGTGGGGCCGCTGTCGAATATCGGGTCGGGCAGATACCGGAACCAGGATGGGTAGCGGCGACCTGCCTGTTTGTCGTTGAGCAGAAAAAGCGGTTCCACCTTTTTGTTCATTTTGAGCAGATGGAAAAGCGCCCGTTTTTTCCAGTAATAAAGCAGGTTCTTTACTTTCTCCCTGAGATTGTCTCCCTGGGTAGGGATCAGGTGAAAGGGACGGAAATAGATGCCGGAGACCTGGAAAGGCGGGCGGCTGAGTCCGATGGCGAGCTGATACCAGTCGATCTCCAGGAAGATCACCCGTTCGATGCGGTGCGTGACGGCGAACCGTTCGATCTGCCGGTATTCCCGGAATTTGTCGCGCAGATTGCCCAGCTCATCGGGATGAAGCCGGTCTTCGGCGATATAAGAGATCCGTTTGTCGTCTTCCATGCCTTTGCAAAGCGCCGCTGCTTTTTCGTTGAAGAGAAAGAGCAGGTCTTCGCGGTCGGCGCAATAGTTCAGAATGGAATTCACAAAAGCGATGTGATGTCCATTGTCATACACGTTCAAATCACAAATTAGCGTCTTCATGTAAAGCCAGGCTGTTTAGTTCATTTCGTGAGCTTCGAACTTCTTGGTGAATGTCCTGGTCACCAGCTCGCGGCTCAGCAGATAAAGAAAAACCGAGTTGGTGACAAAATAACGTTTGAAAAGCCGCCGGGGTTCCTGCAGGAGGCGGAACAGCCATTCGAGGCCGGCGCGCTGCATCCATTTCGGGGCGCGTTTCTGCATGCCTATGAGGACGGGAAGTGCGCCGCCGATGCCGATCATGACCGCGTTGATCCTGCCGGCCATCGAAGCCATCCATTGTTCCTGTTTGGGGCAGCCGAGCACGACGAAGAGCAGTTTGGCGCCGGAGCTGTTGATCCGCTCGATGGTGCGTTCTTCTTCTTCGGGCGTCAGCGCGCGGAAAGGCGGGCTGTAGAGTCCCCGGATGTGGAGATTGGGGTAATGCCGGTCCATATAGTTCTGGGTCCGGGAAAGGAGGTTCTCCGTGCCTCCGTAGATATATACAGGCGTCTGGTTGACCTCCGACTGTTTGAGCAGCGCGGGGAGGATGTCCATACCGGCGACCCTGTCCTGTTTGATCCCGTGCAGCAGGCGCAGCGCCCAGGTGAGCGGTTTGCCGTCCGGCGTCACGAGACCCGCATGGCGGACTTTTTCGCAAAACGACTTGTTCCAGAACGCCTCCACGACCATGTGCACATTCGCTACATAGATGTACTGGCTTCTGCCGTTGGAAGCAGAGTTCATGATGTACTCGATGTAGTCCTGGTATTTGCCTACGCTGATCGGGAAGTTAAAGATCTGCATTGTTTTCATGTAACACCGATTTATAAATGTTAGATAATAAGCGAAGATTGGTCTGGGGGGTATAGTACTTACGGTAGGTTTCCCTGGCGTTGTGAGAAAGCGATTGCAGGGTGATGTCGGGGAGCGATTGATAGTATTGGATCTTTTGACGGAGGTTAGGGACCGAGCCGGTCCGAAAGTGCAGGCCGTTGTAGCCTTCTATGATGAGCTCGGAAGGGGAGCCGGTATCGGGTCCGATGACGGGCGTGCCGCAGGAAAATGCTTCGATGATCACCAGTCCGAACTGTTCGAAGCCGATGGTGGTGAAAATAAGCGCACGGCATTCATGTAAATATCTGATGATCTGCTGTTTATCCTGGTGGCCGAGGTATTGGATGTTGGGGTAGTCGGCGGCGCAGGCCTCTACTTCGCCGCGCAGGGGGCCATCCCCGATGATGCGGAGGGTAAAGGGGCTGTTGCGGAAGCTGTCGAGCAGCAGGCCGATCCCTTTTTCCGGTGAAAGCCGGCCGACAAAAAGAAAATCCTTGCGATAGGCGGAGATGCCCCCGGAGAATTGCCTGTCCGGAAAGCATATATTTTCGGGAAAGCCGGCGAAGAAATTGGGTTTGATGGCGATGCGGTTCGGTTCGATGCGAAGCAGGCTGTTGCAAAGCATAAGGCGTGCGGGGTTGGTAAGGCAGATCAGCCTGTCGATGTTTTGCCAGGTGCCCAGCAGGTAATGGAGCCGGGTGCCGGTGAGCAGCCAGGCCGTATTGAAGGCCGAGTCGCGGTAGATCTTCCGGCGGATGGCTTTCAGCGGGAAGACCTTGGACATGCAGTCCAGGAAAAGTTCGTTTTTGACGAAGAGAAAGCTGGAGGGACAGAGGATGCGAAAATTATGGATGGTATGCACCACGGGTACACGTTTCCAGCGGGCCGCGATGAATACGGCGGGAGAGGCCGCAAAGAACCAGTTATGCACATGGACCACGTCGGGCCGGAAGCGGCGGATGGCGCGGCAGGTCT
>DASZOW010000236.1:0-5775 GCA_035550615.1 Puia sp. | reverse complement strand
CGGTTGCGGGGCCGGCGGCGGCTGGACGTGTGGGCAGGTTTTCGGAAGGCTGGGCGGATACAGCGGGAATGCGGCGGATGCGGTATTTTGAAGATCTGGCGCGTGACCGGGAGAAGAAGCGACAGGCGATGTTATTGCAAGCCGTTACGGTCAAGGGACATGCCAGGCGGCCGGTGGATGTGCTGGATGAAAAATATGCCACGGGCATCTTCAAACGCGAGGTCGGATACCAGTTCGATGTCAAGGACGATCCGCTGGCCCTGCATTCCACGGATATCTTTGCTTATCTTAAGCAGGTGGTTCCGGGCCTCGAAGTGCAATATAAGGACGGTTATCCCGTGGTAAAATGGAGGCAGGCGACACCGGCCTTCTTTGTCGACGAGGAGGGAATGCAGGCCGACCTGGCGGGCGATATTCCGATAACCGATATCGCGTATGTAAAGGTATTCTATCCACCCTTTCTCATGGGAGGGGTGGTCAATCCGCGGGCCGGCGCCATCGCCATCTATACCCGGAAGGGTGAGGATGTGAAGCGGATACCGACGAAGGGGTTGTCGTACAAGTTGGTGAAGGGCTATGCGGAGGAGCGGCAGTTCCACTCGCCGGACTATTCGGTGGAGCCGGCGGGTCAGGCCAGGTATTCAGGGGACTTGACGAGGCAGGCCGATTTCCTTCCGGATGTGCGACCGACGCTTTATTGGAATCCCTACGTGTTCGTCGATAGGAGCGTCCGGCTGCAATTTTACAACAACGATGTCAGCCGCAAGCTGCGGATCGTAGTCGAGGGGATGAATGCTTCCGGTCGATTAATACATGTAGAAAAAATAATTGAATGAAGAAAATAGGATTGTTTGTTTGGTTTTTAGGATTGGTGACGGTTGGATTTGGACAGTTGCAACCGCGGAAGGTAGGCCGGGGAATGTGTGAGATGCACGGCGGCGTGTTGTATTCGAAGAATGCGTATGCGTGTTACGGCGATCCCGGCTGGCGAAATTACGAGTTTACATTTCGCGCCATGGGCATGGATAGCGGCGATGTGCATATCTGTGCGGGATTTCGGGCGCACAACCGGGACGACCGGTATATCGTGGGCTTGAAGGGTGGGAGTTTCGACGCCCTTTATTTGGAAAGGATGGGCTATATGGGGACAGATGATTATCTCGCGCTTCGGCCGTTGGGATTTCGCGTGCGGGCGGGGCGGTGGTATCATTTCCGGGTGCAGGTAGCCGGCGACCGCATGCGGGTTTTTTTAGAGAACGAGAAATTGCCGCGGATCGATGTTCGGGACCCGAATGCGGCATTGTGTCCGGCGGGTTTTTTGACATTAGGCGGGAGTTACCGGGAAACGGCTTTCGAGGGGTTAGCGGTCTCGCAGATCGATGAGAACGCGTTGCGTGGGCCGGTAAAGGAATACCAGCCGGCGGTTGTCGACAAGGAGCGGCTCAGGAAAGCCGAGCGGGCGGCGTATCAACCTGTACGGGTGGCTTCGCTTGCCGGTGGCCATACAGCGGGTCGCACGGAGGTATCACTCGATGGCAATTGGCTGTTTTGCCCGGGGTATGAGGTTTCGCGTCCCGATGACGCCATATCGCCATCGCGGGATGACCGGTCATGGCATGTGTTACATGTGCCGGATTTCTGGAATCCGAGCAGAGTGTGGCTCCACGGCGAAAAATATAAATCCGAGAGCAAAGGAGCTTCCGACCGCTATTACCAATCCGAGATCGACCGTTGCGCCGCCTATACCTTTGACTATACACGGACGAATGTCGGCTGGTACCGGCAGTGGGTCGTCTTGCCGGCGTCTGTACAGGGCAAGCATCTGGAGCTCAGCTTCGATGCCGTTTCCAAAGTGGCGGAGGTGTGGGTCAACGGGCGTAAGGCGGGCGATCATATCGGGATGTTCGGAGATTTCCGGTTCGATGTCAGCGGGCTGCTTCATGCCGGGAAGAATCTCGTTGCAGTCAAGGTGCTGCGTAATTACATCAATAATATCCGCGATGCGGACAAGATCACAGATGTGGCCGTTACGGTGGAGGTAACGCAGCGGATGGTCAAGGATCTGCCGCATGGGTTCTTTGTCGATGATCCGGCGGGCATCTGGCAGCCCGTGACGCTCACGATCACCGATCCCCTGCATATTGCCGATGTATTTATCAAGCCAAAGCTTACGGGGGCCGATTTCGAGGTACGGGTAAGGAATGATGGAGCTGCCGAACGGCGGTTCGGATTGCGGTTGGATATTCCCGGTTTGTATAGCGGTGTACTTGGGAATGGGGTGGTGCTTGGGGCGGGAGAGGAGCGCGTATTACAATATTCAGTAGATGGGTTGCATCCGCGATTGTGGTCGCCGGAGAACCCCAATTTGTACGATTTCGACTTTTCTTTGGACAATGGCGATTCGCTGGTTATTCGCAGTGGCTTTCGCACCTTTGAGAGCCGGAACGGCTTTCTTTATCTCAACGGGCGGCGGTATTGGCTGCGGGGTGCGAATCAGACAGCGATGCCGCTGGCGCCCAATGATTCCCGGCTGGCGGGGCGGTTTTGCCGGCTGATGCATGATGCACATATCAATGCTACGCGGACGCATACGGTGCCATTTACCGCGACATGGATGGATGCGGCGGACCGCGAAGGGTTGGGCGTCAGCTATGAGGGAACCTGGCCGTGGCTGATGATCCAGAGTACGATGCCCGATTCCGCGTTGATCGTGTTGTGGGAGCGGGAGTATCTCGATCTGTTGCGGAAGTACCGGAATCATCCGAGTCTTCTACTCTGGACGGTGAATAATGAGATGAAGTTTTATGATAACGATCCCGACTTCGAGCGGGCAAAACGAAAGATGCGGATCATCTCCGATGTAGTAAAGAAGATGCGGGCTATCGATCCGACGCGGCCGATCGTGTTCGATTCCAATTACCGGCGGAATAAGAAGAAGTTCGGGGTGGATTTTTTTACGACTATCGATGATGGAGACATAGACGATATCCATATGTATCCTAACTGGTATGACAATTCGATCTTCGACCAGTTCAAAGGCGAATTTCAGGCGCGCTATAAAAACCCGGGCAGGCCGCTGATCAGCCAGGAGATGTCGACGGGATATTCCAACAATGAGACCGGGCACCCGGTACGTTTTTATACTTTCGTTCATCAGACGCCGCAGGCGTTGGTAGGGAAGTATTCATACGATTATAGCGATCCAGCCTATTTCCTGCGGACGCATGCCTTTATTACGCGGGAGCTGGCGGAGGCGCTGCGACGGACGGATGATGAGGCCGCCGGCATTATGCATTTCGCGAGCATTACCTGGTTCCGGTATGTTTATTCGGCGGACAGTATACAGCCTTATCCCGTGTATTATGCGATGCAAAAGGCGCTTTCGCCATTGCTGGTTTCCGCCGAGCTGTGGGGCCGGCATTTTTATTCGGGGGAACGGATGCCGGTGCGGGTGTGTGTCGTCAATGACCAGGATGATACGGTGATGGCATCGCCTGCGACGTTGCGGTGGGAATGGAGGACGGCTGGTTCGCCTGGTTCCCGAGCGGGTGGTTCCTGGACGGGTGGTTCGGGTGCGGGTGGTTTGGGAATGGATTCGCTGCTCGGGTCGGGCTCGGCGCCGGTGGATACGGTCGGATATTATGGCCGCAGGTGGCTGGAGCCGGAGATCGGGGCGCCGGCGGTTGAGGGCAGACGGGATGTGAAGCTGGTGTTACGATTGATACGGGGTGGGCGAGTGCTTTCCCAGAATGACTATGACCTGGTGGTGGCGCCGCGGAGTTGGGCGGCAGGGGTTGTGCCGGCGGTCGCGTTGGTAGACTTTGGCGGGCGGATGGCGGGTGTGCTGGATACACTGGGAGTGTCGTATAAGAAGTTCGGTTCGGTGGATGAGGCTATCGCGTCGGGGCGAGTATTGGTTGTATCAGGAGATGCTTCCCTGGATGAGCTGCGGCGGCTGCGGAGTTTTGTTTCCGGCGGCGGCAGGGCAGTATGGCTTGGCGCGGGGACGATGGCGTCTGTGGTTTATCCCGAGTACATCAAGGGCGTTTTGGAATGGAAGGGTGAGATCATGAACATGGATATACCCGAGTCGCCGGTGTTCGACCGGTTGGAGCCGCTGGATCTGCGTTATTTCAATGACAATCGCCGGGCGTCGCCGGCGGTGTGTGCGGGGGCTTTCGAGGTCGAGCGGGGGCCGGGGTTGACGGCGCCGGCGTCTTTTACGCGTGTGCATGGTTATCTGCAGGGCGAGATGATGCAGCGGAAAGCTGCGTTGGAGAAACTGCGTGGATTTCCCATAGTGCGGATCGATGATAAGGGCGTTATGATGCTATCGCAGGTAATGGTAGAGAAAGCGACAACCGATCCTGTGGCGGGCCGGCTGCTGACGAATATGATCAGGGCTGCTGGTCTTGAAATGGATAATCATTGATTTGATCTGCATAATTTTTGAGTTGGACATCGGGTTAATTTTGCGCTGAGAATCATCAGCTATGAGAACAGCACAAAGACCCATCCATTCAGGATATGATGCAAATACCACCGCAGCCCAGGTGGCTGCGGGACATGATCTCGCCGGGCAGATCGCTTTGGTGACCGGAGGGAATTCCGGTATTGGTTTTGAAACCGTAAAGACGCTGGCCGATGCCGGGGCTACGGTCATTGTCGGCGCCAGGGATGCCGGCAAGGCGGAGGATCGGTTTTTGGAGTTTAGGAACGTTTCCTTTATACCGCTCGATCTGGCCGATCCCCATTCGGTGGACGCTTTTGCCGATCGGTTCCTTGATCGATTCAGCAGTCTTCATTTCCTTTTCAATAATGCGGGCGTATTCCGGGTGCCGACCTTGCAGAAAGATAAACGAGGTTACGAACTTCAGTTTGGTGTCAATCATCTCGGACATTTTCAGCTGACGGGGCGGCTATGGCCGGCGTTGAAAAATGCGCGCGGGGCGCGGGTGATTGCGCTTTCTTCGGTAGGGCACAGGCGGATGGCGTTGCAGCTGGATGATGTCAATTTCGAGCGGCATCCATACGATGCCATGAAGGCTTATGGCCAGTCGAAGACAGCCAACTCACTTTTTGCCGTCGAGCTGGACAGAGTGGGGCAGGAGTATGGCGTTCGTGCATTTGCCGTACATCCCGGCGCTATCCTCACCGATATTTTCCGGTATATGATCCCGCAGGAGTTCCAGGACTGGAAGCAGATGGTAAAGAACTTTAAGACGCCGGAGCAGGGCGCTGCCACTTCGATCTGGTGTGCGCTTAGCCCGCAGCTGGATGGGATGGGGGGTGTTTACTATGAGAATTGCGATATCGCGGAGGTGGTACGGGATGAGTTTACTACCGGCTCCGGCGTCAGGCCCTGGGCGATCGATGCGGGGAAGGCTCGTGAGCTGTGGGAGTTCAGTGAGGGCGCTATCGGGAACAGGTGGCCTGGGAAAGCTAGACCAGCTACGGCCGGCAAAGCCATTTGAATTTCATAATTTTGTCATATGAGATCCCGTGGCAGTATGGAGCATTTACTGGACAGGTATGGAATAGCCTCCGGTGCGCCCGGGAGTTTTCATGTTTACCGGGTGGAGGACGTTCATCCGAGCATGCCTTCCCCATCTATCCGGCGAGATTATTATAAAATTGCCCTTCTGATGGAAGGCGAGGCGCTTATTACGTATGCAGATCGGACTATTGCCGTTAAGGACGGTGCGCTGATCTTCAGCAATCCCATGATCCCTTATTCCTGGCAACGTGTTAGCGCAAAACAGACCTACTATTTTT
>DASZOW010000235.1:0-11394 GCA_035550615.1 Puia sp. | reverse complement strand
ATGAACCAGAGGAGCATGTCGCCCAGTTCTGCGCCCGTATTGAACCAGCGGCTTATCCAGCCCGAGAAGAAGACGAACAGGAGGATGAAGAAGAGCGTGATCGCCGTATTGATCAGGAAGGAGGAGGAGGCGATGGCCGTTTGGGCGGGGATGTCGTCGCTCCCGCTGACGTATTTGATGTGTGCGTTCTTCAGGAGGTTGCTTTTGGTCATTTCGAAGATGCCGGTGACGGTCAGGAACAGGGCCCAGACGCCCATCTGCGGGATCGAGAGGGACCGGGTGAGGAGCATAAGATTGAGGAACCCGAAGAAGGTCAGAGAAAAACGCTGGAGAAAGGTAAAGAAGGCCGAGCGGACCCAGTAAGAAGAAAAATATTTTTTCAAGCTGGTTCAAATATAGCCCAGGCGGGCAGCATATAAAAGCAAATCCCCCTTATTTTTTTAGATCAAATAAGGGGGACGCCTGTAAAAAAAGACCGGTAATTCTTACAATTTGACGAAGGTCCGGTGTAAGGTCGTCGTTGCGGTGCGAACCTCGAGGATATAGTTTCCTGCCGGGAGGCTGCTCACCGGAAGCTGCGAGCGGTTAGTGCCGGTTTGGAGCGATTGGACCTGGGTCAGGATCCTGCCGCCGGTAGCCGAGAAGACGCTGACATAAGCCTGGACCGGGGCTGCGGCGGTCAGTTCCATATCGACCTGGTCGCCGATGATGGGGTTGCTGATCAGGCGCAGCGCGAGAGCGCCGTCTTTGATCGTAGCGCTGACGATCTTGCTGTAGATGTCTTTGCCATCGAGATCCGTCTCGTGGACGCGGAAATAGTGAGCGCCCGGGGTAGCGTTCGGATAGAGATAGGAATAGCTCTTGACGTCGGTGAGATTGGCGACGTCGCCGACGGCGGTAAAGTTCTGGCCGTCGAGGGAGTGTTCCACTACATAGTCCCTGGCGTTCTGGTTGTTGGCGATCGTCCAGCGGAGAGAGATATCCGTTTGGTCGATCACATTGGCCGTGAAGGCGGTCCAGGTCACGGGCAGCGGGGTAGCGGAACTGCCGAAGGTGAATGCCGAGCCGTTGGAGAGCGTGACGCCGGTATATTTTACCTGGGTGGCGTTGAAGCTGGTTGGGGTGTAAGCGGTAGGGGAGCCCGAGAAGTCGCCGGCGCCGGTGGCGTCGACGAGCAGGCGGAAGTTAGTGGGATCGGTGAGGGTACCGTTGTGGGAGAGTCCGTTGTAGTCGATGCTGACGTCGACCGTGCCGACGTTGCCCGTATGCTGGACTTTCCATTTCCGGCCGAAGATAGCGATGCCGGGCAGGCTGGAAGGGGCGCCGGTGGTGCTTTCCGTGAGGCTTCCGCCGTCGTTGCCGACGAAGAGGAAGCTTTGGTCCGTTCCCAGGGAAGGGTTGGACAGGATGACGTTGCCCTGGCCGCTGATGCCGGTGCCGTCGCCGTTGCCGGTGAGGTTGCTGTTGGCGCTGGTGATAGTCAGGCCCGAGGTATTATCGGTGCCGAGGCCGAAGACCTCGCTGTTGTAGGTGCTGTTGGCGGTGGCGTCCCAGATGGTCGTGCCCGCGGAAGACTTGATATCGCTCCCGAGCGTTATTCCGTATTTGAGGGAGAGATAGGAGAATACGCTGGTGCTTTGGGCGGCGGTCAGGGGACCGTTGTAGACGATGATCTCGGCGATGGCGCCGCTGAGCTGCTGGTTGTTGTCGAAATTCATGCCGATGCGGTTAACCGCGTCAGAGATATTGCGGAGCGCGGCGCCGTTGGTACCTGCCGGGTCGGTGGTGACGGCGGTGGGGGAAGAAAGGAAATTCGTTTCGTCGCTGATGAGGAGGTCGTTGGTGGCTTGGTTGAGCAGCTGGATCTCGCTGATGTGCCAGGTCGAAGTCGTATAAGCCTGGGGCATTCCGAACTGGAAGGGGTTGGTGCCTGTTTCGTCGCCGTAATGGCCGTCGTTCCAGGTGGAGATGGCGAACGATCCATTATCGGTGCTATTAGTGGACCGTTGCTCCCAGAGCCGCTGGTAGTCGTTGTTGATGTTGGATTCCCAGACGATGAAGGCGGTGTAGGCGTCGTTACCCGCGGTGATGGGGGCGTTGACGCCTGTGGGGCCGTCCATGACCTGTGTCCGGGTGAAACCGGCTGCGGGCAGGAAGTTGATGGCATTCGAGGTAAAGTTCGGCAGGGAGCCGGCGGTACCGGTAAACGATTTCGTGCCGTCGTTCGCATAGGTCCAGGAGCTGATCGTGCCGCTGGATTGGGTGACGCCAGCATTGGACTTTAGCCACATCGTAAGCGTCGTCGAGACGCCGCCGGGGGACTGGGCCATCACAAATTGTGCCACCAGAAGGCCAATGAATAGCGCGTAGAGATTTTTTTTCATGTTGTTGTTTTAAGACGTGAAAGCGCGTGTACGCGAAAGGAGCTTGAACTTTAAAAGGAGGAATTTCCAGGAACTGAATAATGTGGTGGCTTTCAGTGGATAGAAGAGGTAGAGATAAACTTACCATACGGTAAGTATTTCTATGAAGAATATGCGAATTTAAGCCTATATGAATAATATAATCGCATTGAGCGGAGTTTTTTTTCAGGATAGTAGTATTTCTACAATATGTGTTAGTAATTTCCACATTTTGTAGAATTATTACCCCCAAACTGGCATAGTTTTGGTTATCTGAAACCGGCCTTATCCGATGACTGACCTTACCCGATGAAGAAGTTGTAACCTAGTAACCAGCCTTAGTCACTTTTTCACCGTTGCTTATATGTCGCCAATGTCCGTAAAGAGTTTTGTTCGTATTTGTTTGTATTTGTGTGATAATCCAATAGTCTATGAAAAGCTTTAAATTCTACCTATTACTGCTTTTACTGGGTGCCTCTGTTTTTTCTCCGCGAGAGGGATATTCCCAATCGGAAAGCCACAATTTCACAACGTATGATACCGTGATCAACTTCCCCAGCGGGGTGTGGTTGGTCAGGATCAGCCGTGATATTACTCCCGGCGCTCCTGCGAGGCCTGCGATCATTACGCAACCTGGCAAGGGTGAGATGGGGCAGGGCACATCCAATAAAGCACCGCTGTCTGCTTATGGTCCGCATTACTGGCTGGCCAATGGGTGGGACGGCTCAGTAGTTTTGGGTAACGGGATACACTATCCGATATTGATCACGGCGGTGTATACGTCATCCAGTAATCCTCGGACGATCGCCAGTGCGGATCTGTTGGATTATTTATTATCACACTACAACATCAACCCTCACGGCGTGCATCTCGCCGGATTGAGCCAGGGTTCGTTTAACTGGACGTCGATGATGTGCCTGGAGCGCAGCCCGGGGGATGAGACCTATGCCAAAAAAGTCACCTCCCTGGTGGCTATGTCGGGTTTTGCTACCGACCTGGTAGACTCCATGAATAGTCCTTATTACTGGTGGAGTAAGGAAGACACGAACATGTACAAGATCTGGGCGACGAAGTATGGCGGCCATTATTTCGGCACCGAGGGTTATAATGACGTTACCAGGAATACGTGGAAGGGAGCGCAGGCCATGAATGATGCGATGCCTTCGCAGAAGCCGGGTTATTTTTCTTATAATTCCGTGGATGGTGGTAATCACGGCGGGTGGAATACCATTTACGATCCTTCCAATAACGACTGGCGTACCTCTCCGAGTACGACGGTTGGCCCTTATTACAGCCCTTCCCAGCCGCCGCCTTTTGGCGCCGGGGGTGTGGATGTGCAGGGCAATTATACTTATCCCGAAAATCTTTTTCAATGGATGCTGCGCCAGGGTGATACCACGATGGTAGGCAGCACCACGACCACGACGTCTACTCCGCCGGTGGTCAGCGCCGGTTCTACGCAGACCATTACCCTGCCGACGAGCAGCGCTTCGCTGACGGGTACGGTTACGGATGCGTCGGGCGGGTTGAGCTATGTATGGTCACAGGTAAGCGGGCCTTCCACGGCGGGGATCAGTACGCCGGGCGCGGTGAGTACGACGGTTACGTCGTTGCAGGCAGGGACGTATGTGTTCCAGCTGACGGCTACGGATGCGGCCAGTCTTTCCGCGAGCAATACGGTGCAGGTCGTGGTCAATCCCGATCCGGGCACCAGTGTTCCGCCTACGGTTAGCGCGGGTACTGCACAAACGATCACGCTGCCGACATCGACGGTGACGTTAAGCGGTACGGCAACGCCCGTCTCCGGTACGACGATCGCCGGTTATGCGTGGACGCAGGTGAGCGGTTCTTCCGCGACGATCGTGTCGCCGACTACGGCTACGACGAGTATCAGCGGGCTGACGGCCGGTACGGCAGTTTTCCAGCTGACTGTGACCAGCTCTACCGGTGTCACTGCGACATCTACGGTGACGATCACGGTAAATGCGGCGACGACGACTCCGCCGCCGACCACCTTGCCCGGCGGGCTATATGTCAAGAAGGTGATCACCTGCGAATACCGCGTCTGGTATATTTGCAGTGACAATAATGTGTATACCTGGAATGATGGTTCGGCGACGGTGCAAAAGTTTGCGCTCGGCGGCCGGCAGGCTATCGATGGCGCCGGGGCGTTCAATGAGTTCCGGGTGCTGGATGATCAGGGGTATATCTGGTCTTCGCTGATCGATTTTACGACCAACACGGTGCGGTTCGATACCGATTCTTCCGGGAATCCCTTTAATAACAACGTTTCGGTGTATGCCTGTGGCAATACTACGCTGACCATCCGCGGGGATGGCAGTGTCTGGTTGTTCGGGAATGACACCTTGCATCTGTTCCACTCCACGGGTGGCGTGAACATGCGGCCGATGCAGCTTTCGCCGGCCGGGTTAACGTTCAAGAAGCTGGTGATCGGTAACCGGATCGTGGGTCTGACCACGGATGGGCAGGTGTATGAGTGGACGTATGGTGGCGGCAGGACGCCGGTGAAGAAGAATATTCCGGCGGCGGCTATCGACATCTTCGGTTCGCACCTGGATTATTTCGGTTGTATCATTCCGACGACGGCCGGGGGTACCAGTGGTTATCCTTACGTCTGGGGGAATGCGCCGAGGGCGTGGGGTGGTACGGCTGCCACGACCGATCCGGTGTCCGTGAAGAGCTTGTGGAATGTGGTTGCGCCGATCACGGAGATCTCGGTGGACTGGAACACCACGCACTATATCGATGTCAATGGCAATATGTATGGTTTCGGTTTCAATGCCAATGGCGAGGTCGGGAACGGCCAGGAGCTGGTAAACCAATACAATTATGCGGCGCCTTATTCGTGGGACTTCAACGACTATGAGGATGCCGTGGGTCCGCCTGCCGTCCAGATCGGGGCCGGGGTAAAGTGGTCCAAGCTGTTCTCCAATAACTATTTCTGTTTCTACAAATATGCGCTGGACGTGAACGATTCGGTGTATTCCTGGGGCCGTGGCAAGGCTATGGTGCTGGGGAATGGATACAGCAATCTGCAGGAGCAATATTATCCCAATGCGCTGGACGTGCTGACGCCGACGATGGTGCATCCGTTAGGCGCCATCTGGCAGACCTATAACTGGACCTCGCCGAGTATCAGCGCGGGGGCTAATCAGACGGTAACCGGCACTTCCACTACGCTTACCGGCACGGCGCATGCGCCCTGGCTGATCAAGGCTACGACGGTCGCCAAAAATGGGATCGATACGGTGGGTTATCATATTATCAAGTATGCGTGGACCAAGGTTTCGGGTGGTTCGGCAACGATCACTTCGCCGGCTTCGGCCAATACGACGGTGACGGGTATGGCGCCGGGTACATACGTTTTCAATTTAAAAACGACGGATGACAATACGGGCACGTTGAGTGCGAATGTGACTGTTACGGTTTTAGCTCCCGGCGCCAATGCACCGGTGGCCAATCCCGGGTCGAATCAGACGATCACCCTACCGACGAATAGCGTGACCCTGGCGGGTAGCGGTTCAGAGACAGGCGGGACGATCGTATCCTATACCTGGAAGCAATTGAGCGGGCCTTCTACGGCGTCGATCGGCAGTTCCGGTTCGGCGAGCACGACGGTCGGCGGGCTGGTACAGGGTACGTATATCTTCCAGCTGACGGTTACCGATGCTACCGGCGTTACGGCCAGTGCGCCTGTAACGGTGACGGTAAATCCCGCGCCGGTGGCGCCGGGAGCGCCTTCGGCCAATGCGGGCGGCAATCAGAGCATTATGTTGCCCACGAACAGTGTAACGTTGACGGGAAGCGGTTCCGAGACCAATGGTACGATCGTCGGATATGCCTGGAAGCAGGTGAGCGGTCCTGGCACGGCCACTATCGGCAGTGCGGGTTCGGCGACTACGACGGTGAGCGGGCTGGTACAGGGTACTTATAGCTTCCAGCTGACGGTGACGGATAATTCAGGGAAAACGGCCAGTGCGACGGTGCAGGTGACGGTGAATGCCGCTGCTCCTGCAGGCACTCCTGTAGCCAATGCGGGCGGAAATCAGAGCATTACCTTGCCGGTGAGCTATGCGACCCTGAAGGGCAGCGGTTCCGAGACCGGCGGCACGATCGTCGGGTATGCCTGGAAGCAGGTGAGCGGTCCGGGAACGGCGACTATCGGCAGTGCTGCATCCGCGTCTACGACGGTAAGCGGGCTGGCAGCGGGTACATACGTGTTCCAACTGACGGTGACTGATAATTCAGGGAAGACGGCCAGCGCTACGGTGCAGGTGACGGTCAACGCACATCAGCCGCCTGTGGCGAATGCCGGTACGGATCAGACGACGGCTTCGACTTCGGGTGTGACGCTCGATGGTGCGGGCAGCTATGATCCCGGCGGCACGATCGCTAGCTATGCCTGGGTTCAGGTGTCCGGATTGGGTGGTGTGACGATCTCGAATGAGACGACGGCCTGGGCGACGCTTTACGGGCTTCAACCGGGGGTATATGTATTCCAGCTGACGGTGTATGACGATGCAGGGCTTTCCGCTTCCGATGAGGTTACGATCACGGTGACTTCGAATGGCGGCGGCAATGGCGGTGGCGGTACCGATTCCACTTCCGTTCCGAGCGGTACGGCGCCGGTAGCGATAGCCGGGCGGGATACCACGGTCTATTATCCGGGAGGAGACACGGCGATCCTGAATGGCAGCGCCAGCTATGCACCGGGCGGCACCCTGACCTCCTATAGCTGGATGCAGGTTTCCGGTCCGAGCGAGGTGCTGATCGCCAACAATACGTCGGCTGTCGGGATGATCGCCGGCATGACGCCCGGGGATTATATCTTCCGGCTGATGGTGACGAATAGCGCTGGGGATACCGCTTCGGCCAGGATGACGGTACATGTGAAGAGCGTAGAGCGGAAGTCCGACAACCTGGAGATGTATCCGAACCCGGTGGCTCCCGGACAGCTGCTGACGGTCACGGGTTCCAACAGCTATGCCGGCCAGGTGAAATTCGTGGTAATGGATATCAGCGGAAGGGCGATCAGGACGGTGGTCATGGATAAGCAGGCGCCCTCGTTTGTGCAGACGATCGATGTGAATGGGCTAAGCCGGGGGACTTATATCCTGTACATGCAGTTCTATCTCGATCAGCGGCCGACGGCGATGAAGTTCGTAGTAAACTAAATCTAAATAAGATACGAGCTGATAAAAATAAGGCCGGTCGCTATGCGACCGGCTTTTCAAATAATAAGATGGGGTATTCGCCCTTGAGCCCGTATTTTTCGGGCTTTTTTTCTTCCTGGCGATAGAGCCAGTCGAGGATCTGTTTGCCGAAGAGGCCTTTGTGGATATAGATCTTCATGAAGGGCACGTTCACCGTGCGCCATACTTTGAGCTGGAAGGAGAAGGGGAGGTTCTTTTTGAAATACTCGTAGGGGTGGGCATGGAAATAGAGCAGCTTTCCCGGCTGATTTTTTGTGAGCCTGCTAAGCGCGCGTTTGATCCGGTTGCCGATAAACATGCCGGCGCGGGAGGGCAGGAGCCAGAAGTTCATCCAGGGAGAGTGTTTGAACCACTCGTATACGATGACACCTTTTCCTTTGGGGGCCAGAACGCGGTAGAGCTCCTTGACGGCCGTGAGTTGTTCGTCCTTGGGGATATGATAGATCGTGTTGAGCGATACGAAGCCGTCGATGGCGCCGTCCTTGAAGGGCATGTTCGTCATGTCGCAGAGTACACAGATCCCTTTGTCACCGAGTTTGCGTTTGGCTTCGGAAAGCGCCTGGAAGGAAAAGTCCACGCAGATGCGGTATTTGTAATTGGCCGAGTACTGCAGGTAATCCGGGAATTGCAGGGCGCCGGATGCGGCGTCGAGCATATAGGTCCCGCTGGGGTTGAGGAAGCGATTGACCCTATCGTGACATCTTTTGATATATTCTTTGGACACGTCGCGGAGGTCTTCGAAGATGACGGCATCTTCATAGTCGCCCTGTTCGTTGGGGAACCAGCCTTTTTCATCATAAAAGTCCTTGACCAGCTGTTTGTCCGCGCTGATGGTCTGGCTGAGCATTTTATCGCGGGAGTCGACGAGGGCCAGGTCTTTGAGGAGGAGTATGATCCCTTTGACGATGGGATAGACGTAATTCCCCCGGGTGGAGACCAGGGCTTCAGTGACGGCGCCCGGAACCGGTTTCCCGTCTGCCTGCCATAGTTCGCCGGCGGCGATCCTGCGGTTAAGCGTTTCCACTTCGCCGGGCTGCAGGGCGCGGAGGTCACTACCTGTGAAGGGGCATTTCAGTATCGATATCCATTCCATAAGCTTGAGGGTTTTTTCGTACGGTTGTTTTTAAGAGATTGATCTGTTATCGTGGGGTTGGTTTTTAATCGAGTAAATGGCTTTGTACAGTTCCGCCATGCAATTTTCCCAGCTATGTGTCCTTGCGAACCGGATGCGTTCCGCAGCCTGGGCCGGGGAGTCCTGTGCAAGGGCCGTTTCGATGAGCCCGGTGTAGTCTTCGGGCCGGTCTGCCAGCAGGGTATGGTGCTGGAACAGTTTCATGGCTTCGGTGCGGGTGGCTACTACGGGTTTGCCCATGGCCAGGTATTCGTCGATCTTGAGGGGATAGTTACCCCGGGTGATGTGGTTGATCAGCTGCGGGTTGATGCAGACGTCGAAAGCCTGGACGTAGGCCGACAGCTGAGAAAAGGGACGTGCGCCCATGAAATGGATATTGGACATCCGGTGTAGCGGGCTGTCAAGGAAGGTCTGGTCTTCGGGTCCTACGAGAACGATATTCCATTGCGGCCTGTTTTGAGCGATGTGGGCGAGGATGTCGATGTCGAGCCGTTCCGAGTCGAGGGCGCCGATATAGCCGATGAGGGGGCGTTGCAGATGGGCGATATCCCCGGGTATGGGGAAGCGACGGGAGGCGTCGAAATGCGTGAAATCGCAGCCTTGCCCCATGTAATAAGAGCGCTGGTTATACCGGCTGCTATATTCCGTATACGTCATCGAGTTGGCGACGACGAGGTCGGCTTTCCGGATGAGTATGGGTTCGAGGGCCGAGACGTGTTTTTTCCAATAGGGATAGCCCTGGAGGAAATCCCGGAGGTAATAGATATAGAGCGAGGGCCGGAGCAGCTCTTTGAGATAGAATCCGTTGTAGATGTCGTTGTCGTTAAAGAGGATGACATCCCTGAAGCCGAGCGTTTTGATCGCTTTGCGGATATCGCGGGCGAAGTTGCGGTTGTTGACCAGGTAGAGCATGGTCTTGAGGGCTGCTGCGTTGGGCAGGCCGTTAACCGATTCGATGAGCGAGCCCGGGTAGAATTCCCAGAGGTTGCCGGCGATGGGTTTTATCTTTTCCCCTCGTCCGCGCAGGATCTCGAGGTGTGGTTGCAGCTTAGGGTCGGGATTGCCGGTGAAATATGCTTTGCGTTTGATGGGGAAGTTGACATAGAGCACCCTGTTGTTCGCTGCGAGCAGGGTGGCGATGTTTTTGGCGTTACAGCCGGTCTTGAAATACCAGGGCTGGAGGCCGACGATGACGATGTCCCGGTTGGTGACCGGGGGAATATCGCTGTCTTCCGTTGCCAGGTGCCTGGGTTTATCCGGAGCTGAATACGTATGCATTTCTGGTCTCAGCCTGGTTTATCCTTTGAGTTTACTAAAGCCTTTCAGTAAGATGGGAGGTGTGATCAACCGGATCGTTTCCCTGACCGAGTTTTTGAAGTGGGAGTTCGTGTCTTCCTTGCGGTATTTGAAGAGTGTGGAATGGTCTTCGGAACCGGCGATGATCTCTTCTTCCGGTCTGCCGTTGGTATAGTAGTACAGGGCGAGGGATTTCCTCGTTCTGTCGGGCGGGCAGGTGAGGGGGTTGGGGTGGCCGTGATAGGATTCCGAGGTGGTGGAGAACATGGCCATGCGGTTAAAGAGGGGAAGGATCTTTTTGCGGCAGCCCTTCATTTCCCGGTCCCAGAGTTCGAAATGGCCGCCATATTCTTCTTTCCAGTCTTCATTGAGATAGACGAGGACGTTGAGGCGGCGGTCCAGTTTTGTTTTTGGATGTTTGTTGAAGTCGGCGTGGAGCTTGAGCATTCCGCCGGGTTGGATCTGGTGGCAGCCGCCGCCGTCGAAGGTCGGGTCCGGGATGAGGTTCTCGATGCCGGTGAGGGCGGTGAGGAAGTCCAGGAAGGGCTGCGAGTTCAGATAGTGCATGAATGCTTTGGTCTTTTCGCCGAAGCGGTATTCACCTTTGGATGCCAGCTTGATCTGGTTGGGGTCGTCGAACTTGATGTCGGCTTTTTTGGTGAGGTCCGGAAATTCTTCCAGGACTTCTTTAAGGCGTTCGGGTATAAAGAAATTATCGAAGTAGATGTTGGGGAAGGGGTCGCCGTTCTTGTATTCGGCATTTTTGGAATCAGCAAAAGCTTTCAATTCCTCATTAGATAAATTAATGAAAGTCATAGCGAAAATATTAGTTCAGTTTTGAGAGCTACCTAATAACGATGGCGGCAAACGAAATATTACGCTTTTCCGGCTATTGGTATTAATCTATACGTGCGGATGTCTTGGATACACAAATATATACAAATTTTTAAGGTTTTTCCGGTTTTTTTACCAGCAAAAACAGCGCCTGGCCCAGCAGGATGAGGAAGAGCGGTTCGATCTCATAGCGGAAGCGCATGTTCTCGTAGTGTTCGATAAAGGAGCCGATGACGAGGGAGTAGGCGATGACCAGGAGGAGGAAGGCGGTGAGTGGGGAAAGACGGGCAAGGTTGCTCCAATCGGTCCAGCGGCTGGTGGCGGTGCGGAGGGTGAGGAAGATCACGAGTGCGTAGATAAGGAGTTTGGGTAGCGCGGAGAGCGTGACGGCGATCCTGCGGGCCGTTTTTCCCGTGACGAGTTCCGAGAGATTGAAGGAGTAGAGCAGGTCGTAGTATTTTATCTTTTTTGCCTGGGCTTCCGCGAAGGGGTAGCG
>DASZOW010000234.1:0-3098 GCA_035550615.1 Puia sp. | reverse complement strand
CAGGTAATAAACCAAGGCAATGCCAAGACACAATCACCTAAAAATCAAAGAAGTATGAAACGTTGTTGTTTGGAAGTATTCCTGTTTTAAGAGCTTATTCCCGTTTTGGGCTTTTCTTCCGAAAATGTGCTGTTCTTCCCCGGGTGGCTTTCCGGCTCATGTTTCCGATTTGCTGCTTCGGAGATCAGTTCCGCTACCAGTGAGGTCCAGCCGGTCTGATGGCTGGCGCCCAGGCCATGGCATGTGTCGCCGTGAAAGTATTCATAGAACAGCAGCAGATGCTCGTTCCCCGGTTTTTGATAGAACCAGTTGTATTTCCCATGGGCGAGTCTGCGGCCTGTCTTATCTTTTTTAAAGAGGCTGATCACGCGATCCGTGAGGCGGTCGGCCACGGCTTCGAGCGTCAGTTGCTGACCGGAACCGGCGGGGTATTCGACCATGAGTCCCTGGCCATAGAATTTGCCGTACTGGCGGATGGAGCGGATGATGAGATAGTTTATGGGTATCCACACCGGCCCGCGCCAATTGGAGTTACCACCGAAGAAATCGGATGTCGAATCGCCCGGATCGTATTTGATATGATAGTCGATGCCGCCGATATTAATGGTATAGGGATTTTTCTCGTGGTATTTGGAGAGTGCGCGGATACCGCCGGGGGAAAGGAATTCTGCTTCGTTGAGCAGCCGCTCGAGCAAGTAGATCAGCCTCTTTTGAGGGACGAGTGAAAGCAGGATCTGTTCCCCGTCGCTATGTTCTTCGTTTGGCCAATAGCGTTTGTTCTTGAGGCGATAGTTCTCGAACCAGGTGATACGTTTCTTGAAGTCGCCTAATTTGTGGAGCATCTTTTTCTCGATGATGGAGACCGCAAAAAGAGTCGTCAGCCCGACGATGCTCTGGATACGAAGTTGAACCGGCGATCCGCCGATAGAGAGCGTATCGTAGAAGAAGCGATCTTCTTCGTTCCACATCCCCTGTTCGTTGAGCGCTTCGGCGATCAGCACGAAATGTTCGAAGAACTTGGTAGCCGTGTCTTCAAAAGAGTCGTCTTTCATGGCGATCTCCAGGGCCATGTCCATCATGTTAAGTGCATACATGCCCATCCAGCTCGTGCCATCCGCCTGTTCCAGTTGAAATTCGCCGCCCAGCGAATGGCTGCGGTTGAAGACCCCGATATTATCCAGACCGAGGAAGCCGCCTTCGAACATATTGTTGCCATTGGCGTCTTTCCGGTTTATCCACCAGGTAAAGTTGATCAGCAGTTTTTGGAAGATGCGCTTCAGGAAGCCGATATCGCCTTTGCCCGTACGTTCTTTTTCGATGCGGTAGACTTCGAGTGCGGCCCAGGCCTGGACGGGCGGGTTTACGTCGCTGAAGTTCCATTCGTATGCAGGGATCTGGCCATCCGGTTTCATGTACCATTCCCGCATGATCAGCATGAGTTGATGTTTGGCGAACACCGGATCGACCAGCGCCATAGCTATGCTTTGAAAGGCGAGGTCCCAGGCGGCATACCAGGGATACTCCCATTTATCCGGCATGGCGACGATATCCTGATTTTTCAGGTGCTTCCATTCGTGATTACGGCCATTGAGTTTCCCGGCATTCACGGGGGTGATCCCATCGCTTGTCGTCAGCCAGCGTTCCACGTCGAAATGATAGTATTGTTTGCTCCACAGCAGGCCGGCCAGGGCCTGGCGTTGTACGGCGGCCATCTCGGGGGAAATGTTGGCAGGCAGGATGGTTTTATAAAAAGCGTTTGCTTCTTCTTTCCTGGTTTGAAACAATATTGCCGGATCGCTGCCGAAGGGGCTTTCGAGGACCCTATTGCTAAGCCGCAGGTAGAGAGACTTCGTTTCGCCGCCGCCGATGGTGTAGTGATAGACTGGGGCAAATTTGGTTCCCGATCTTTTTTGCCGCAAGGCCTCGAGATTTGTCTTGCGGATGATGGCATCATGGAAGGCGTCTTTTACAAACGGCGTCCGGTTGGGTGTGCCGGAGACCTTTTCCAGATTGGTCTCGTTCTCGGTGAAGAGACCATATTGAGGCGGTTCAAAGTAATAATAATAGGAGCCAAGACGGCTATGTATTGCCTTGACCGAGTTGCGGTCGCGGGAGGTGATCACCGGTTTTTTTTCAAGCCCGTCATATTGCCAGCGGTTGTAGAACCAGAGGGTGGGAAGGACGGTGATCTCGGCTTCTTTATGATAGCGGTTGCGGATGTCGATCCGGATCGAGATGTCGCGTGCGTTTTGTTTGGCGTAGGTAATGGAGACGTCGAAATACTCGTCCTTGTCGAAGACGCCGGTGTCGAGGATCTCATACTCCGGCTCCTCGCGGGATCTCTTGCGGTTCTCCTCCAGCAATTTTTTATACGGGAATTCCTGCTGGGGATATTTGTACAGGTATTCCATGTAGTAATGCGAGGGAAGATTGTCGAGATAATAATACAGTTCCTTGACGTCTTCCCCGTGGTTCCCTTCCGTATTACCGAGGCCGAAAAGACGTTCTTTGAGGACGGCGTCCTTACCGTTCCAGAGGGCGACTGCAAAGCAGAGGTTCTGGAAGAAGTCCGAGATACCGCCCAATCCATCCTCACCCCAGAAATAGGTCCTGCAATGGGCCTGGTCATAAGGAAAATAGTGCCAGGCGTCACCATAGGGGCTATAGTCTTCCCTCACCGTTCCCCATTGTCTTTCGCTCAAATAAGGTCCCCACTGTTCCAAAGGTATCTTTTTAGCAGCGTTTGCTGCGAGTCTTTGATGTTCTGCCGTCATGTTGTTATCGTTATTGTGGTCTTGTTTAACCACAAATTCGGGTCTTCAGCGCTGTCCAGTTGCTATCATTTCCACCCGGAAGTTACTAAAGCCATCGGTTAATTCTTACAAAAACGTCCGGCTGTGTGCAAATTCCGCTGAAAACACCGAACTTTAGCAAGCGGGATAACCGCTGTGAAAATTTAATCATTTCTGCCGGATCCAGGCCGTCCGCTTAAGTCTGACCTATCGGTCAAGGCGGCGGAACGCCACAGGCCGCCGGTGTATTAATCAATTCAATCTTGAATTTCAAAGAATTTGGCTTAGATGGGAGCCTGCTGGAGG
>DASZOW010000233.1:0-2539 GCA_035550615.1 Puia sp. | reverse complement strand
CTATTCGCACCAGGATTCGTACCGCCGGATCGACATCGACCGCGAATATTATAACCCTGACGGCAGCCCGAAATCCCTGTTTACAGAAGTCTCCACTTATTCCCCCGTGCGGGCCAGTCCTACGATCAAAATGGGCATAGACTATTACCTGACGCCAAAGACGACGGTCGGGCTGATGGTGACGGGAGTATATTCCACGACGGACAATCACAGCCCCGAGACCAGCACGATCGATGATCCTTCCGGGAAGCTGGACTCCTTTACTACGGCGGCCAATTCGAGCCACGATCATTTTTCCAATCAGCACGTGAATTTGAATCTCAATCACTCGTTCCGGAAGCCCGGCGCCACGTTGACCGCCGATGCCGATTACATCCGCTATCATGCCCACAGCAATCAGCTGTTCCTGAATACGACGTATGGTTCCGGCTATCCGGCGCCATCCATCGACAATGAGCAGGCGGATCTGCCGACCCGCATCGACATCTATACCGCAAAAGCAGATTATACCGTACCGCTCGATCCGCATCTGCGTCTGGAGACCGGCGCCAAATTCAGCTCCGTTTCTTCGGACAACAAGGCCAATTATTTCAATCTTGTGGGAGACTCGACGCTACCCGATTATGACAAGACGAATCATTTTCTTTACAAGGAAGATATCGATGCCGCTTATGTTAATCTTTCCAGCGAAGGGCGCCGGTTTTCGTTGCAGGGAGGAATGCGGCTGGAAAGAACGGATTCCAGGGGGCATCAGTTGGGGAATGCGGTCAAGTCCGATTCGTCGTTCGACCGGCAATATACCGATCTGTTTCCCACGGGTTATGTGATGTATAAGCTGGATTCCGCGGGCAGGAGCGATCTGCGGCTGTCGTATGGCAGGCGGATCAACCGGCCCAATTACCAGGATCTGAATCCTTTTCTGTTTTTGGTCAATCGCTTTACCTATTTATCCGGCAACCCTTATCTGAAACCGCAATATTCCGATAACCTGGAACTCGCGTGGCAATACCGGCGTCTGTTCACGGCGACGCTGTTCTACAATTATACCCGGGATGTACAGCAGGAGATCATCCAGTCCTCGGGTCCGGTGTTTATCAGCGAGACAGGTAATATCGGGCACCGCGTGAATCTGGGTCTGTCCGTGAATGCGATGCTTCAGCCGGTCAGGGGCTGGTCCAGTACTGTTTTTTTACAGGCCATCGATTCACGATATGACGGATTCATCGGGGATTCCGTATTGCGTACCAATGCGGTGAGCTGGTCGGTGAACTGGAACAACCAGATCGCTTTCGCCAAAGTGTGGGCGGTCGATGCCGGCGGCAATTACCAGAGCGCGGCCACCGATGGGCAGTTCGTGAAGTCACCGCTTTGGCTGGTCTATGCGGGGATACAGCGGAAGGTCCTGAAACAGCGGGGTATATTGCGGCTGGCGGCGCGGGATATCTTCCATACTTATCAACCCGGCGGATACCTGACGAATATCCCGCTGACGACCGCCAGGTACCGGAACCATGTCGACACCCAGATAATCGCGCTGATCTTCAGCTATAGCTTTGCCAAGGGGAAGACCAGTAAGCCGCGCAAGAGCGATGCCGCCGAGGAAGAGCAGGACAGGATCAAAAATTGAACCCCACCCGGAAGCGAACAACGGGGTTTTTGGCGGGCGCGCCCAAAAAAAGACCTTGCAAAAGTGGAGGATTTTTGCGTACTTTGTATTTCAAAGTACTTTTCGACATGATGTTTCGTTTTAATCCCCGGTATTTTCTGTTGACCCTGCTTTTGTTAGGGGTGGAGATCTTCATCGGCGCCTGCATGCACGATGCGGTGATCCGGCCTTATGGCGGCGATGTGCTCGTGGTGATCCTGATCTATTGTTTTATCCGGAGTTTCTGGCGGCTGCGGGTGTTGCCGCTGGCACTCGGTGTGCTGATCTTTTCCTACCTGGAGGAGACGGGACAATATTTCCACTTGGCGGACCGGCTGGGTTTTAGCCGTCCCGGTCTGATGCGGACGGTGATCGGTTGGTACTTCACGTGGGCCGACATGCTATGCTACACGCTGGGGATCGGCGCGGTGCTGGCGGTGGAGGGGCTGGTGCGACGGAGGCGGGCCGGCGCGGAAGCGCGGGAGACGCAGGCGGGGAAGGAAGCGCGGGAGACGCGGGCGGGATGGCGGCGATCCGGGAAGGAAGCGCGGGAGATCGGGGCCGGGAACGAAGCGCGGCAGACGGGCGATGCCGGCGTCAATGTTGAACAGGTCTAAACCGAACGTATATGCGACAATTCGTACATCCGGAATCCATTGTCCGGACTATCTGGGGGCGGGGAGACACGGTCCTGCTGATCTTTGCCGGCGCTTCGGCGGAGTTTGCGTTGAATAAGTCGGTCGACTGGCTTTATTTCACGGGCCGGTTGCCGGCCGATCCGCTTGGCCGGTTGTTCTCCACGGTAGCCTATGCGCAGCGGATCGTATTTGCGGACGAGAAAACGGCGTTGGGGGCCATCGATAGCATCACGGCCATCCATCGGGGGGTAGAGGC
>DASZOW010000232.1:0-2255 GCA_035550615.1 Puia sp. | reverse complement strand
TACCGGCCATCGTAGGCGCCGCCGGCGCCACTGAAAAGATCGTGGATGGCGACATCATCACCGTGAGCTGTTGCGAAGGTCGCACCGGCTTTGTATACAGAGGGAAGGCAGGCTGGAGAGAAAATACCATCGATCTCAGCCAGATCAGGCTGCCGGAGCATCCAAAGGCCATGCTGATCGTGGGCGACCCCGAAAAGGCGTTCGAGCTTTCTTTTTATCCCAATAGCGGCGTTGGACTCCTGCGTATGGAATTTATCATAACGAGCTTTATCAAGGCGCATCCCATGGCGCTCATCAAATACGACGAGCTGAAAGAAGGGCCCGTAAAGACACGTATAGAGGAGCTGTCTCAGCACTATAAAGATAAAACCCGTTGGTTCATCGATGAGCTGGCGGCGGGCATCGCTACCATCGCGGCCGCCTTTTATCCGAAAGAGGTGATCGTGCGGACCAGCGACTTCAAGACTAATGAATACGCACATCTGCTGGGCGGGGAGCTCTTCGAGCCCGTGGAGGAAAATCCCATGCTGGGTTTCCGGGGAGCTTCGCGGTATTACCATGATCTATATAGGGGGGCGTTCCGGCTGGAATGCGCCGCCATTGGCAAGGTGCGGGATGCGATGGGATTGACGAATCTGAAAGTCATGATCCCTTTCTGCCGCACCGTAGAGGAAGGGAAGAAAGTATTGGCGTTGATGGCGGAGAACGGACTCAAGAGGGGAAGCAATGGACTGGAGGTCTATGTAATGGCCGAGATACCATCCAATGTGCTGCTGGCGCAGGATTTTGCGGAAATATTCGACGGCTTTTCCATAGGTTCCAATGACCTCACCCAGCTGACGCTGGGCATCGACAGGGACTCTTCTATTGTGGCCGGGCTGTTCAACGAGCAGGACAAGGCGGCGCGGAAGATGATCGGGAATATGATCACGGCGGCCCATCAGGCGGGCGTAAAAGTAGGTCTTTGCGGTCAGGCGCCCAGTGATTTTCCGGACTTTACGGAGTTCCTGGTCCGGCTGGACATTGACAGTATCTCTTTCAATCCCGATGCGCTCGTGAAGGGAATTGCCAATATCAATAAGGCGGAGCAACCTGCGCCGGTACATATATTATGAGACGGAAGTATGCATTCCTGATCCTGACGACACTATTGCTGTTGTGTTTGTTGGCAGGCGCAGCTGCTCAGGTTGGTGACAGGTCCGGACCGCGGATGGCGTTGATGGAGCTCATCGACAGCGCCTGGACCCATGGGCTGGACAGCGGGCGGTATGCACAGGGGCAGAGGGACCTGCAAGATGAAAAACCATGGATCGATGTAGCATTCACTTTTTTGAGGGACTTGCGCAGCGGGTCCGGTATTCCGGAACTGGTGAATTATGACGGGTTGTCCCCTGACTTTGTCAAAAAGGAGGATGAGGAGCTAATGACCAGGCTGGCAAAAATTCATACGGCTGTGGAATTGAAAATGCTGGCCGCTTCGTTCGTACCACGGTCTGCCATATACGATACTTTGCGGGCGGCGCTTGTGGGGGTTTCTTGTGATCCAAACAAGGCCCGGCAACTGGCTGCCGCCCTCAACCTTTATCGGTGGATCCATCATTTCCACTGGCGGCGCTGCATCGTGGTGAATATCGCGACTGCCCGGCTGTCATATTTTGAGCAGGATACCATGCGTCTGCAAATGCGGATCGTGGCGGGCGAGCCCTCGAAGCGAACACCCCGTCTGGCCGCCTGGTGCGATCAGGTGATATTATACCCCTACTGGAATATCCCCCGTAAGATAGCGGTAAATGAATTTCTACCCTTGTTCAAGGTTTCTTACCGCCTGGCCGGGACCATGAATATCCAGCTGTTCGACAGGAACGGCAAGGTCGTGAAGGAGATACTGCATACAACGGAGTGTCCGATCCTGTTGGTTCCTGAAAAGATCGAAATGCCCGGCAGTATAATTCTGGCATACGATGGTTCGGCGGCATCCGTGCATGCCATCAGGGAATTCTCCCATCTGTTCCCGGAATTTTCGGGACTACCGGCGACCCTGGTATACCTGGGCGGGTCGAAGGACGCAACATTCCCGGACCGGGAGAATATCGAGGAGCTGGTGTCGTGTTATTTTACCGAAGTGCGCTTGCTTCAGCTTCATATGGACCATAAGGATTTCTTTTCCCGGTGGCTGCCCGCACAGGAAAGATCCTGGCTTGTCACCGGCTCTTACGGCAGATCGGACCTGTCACTGCTGTTCTCGAAAAGCTTTA